>JALHNW010000148.1 GCA_022843345.1 Rubritepida sp.
GGCGCGCAGCGCCTCGGCGGCCGCGGCGTCGTAGGGAATGGGGCGGATGCGGACCGGGCGCAGCAGCCGCACGGCGCCCACCAGCAGCAGCAGCGCGGTGAGGCCCACGGTGAAGCGCAGCTGCGCCGGCGCGCCGGCGGCCAGCGCCACCTCCCACCAATAGGCGTCGGAGACGCGGCCGGCATAGGCCACCAGCGCCAGCGTCAGCCCGCAGAAGCCCACCGCCGTCAGCGGCAGCGCCATGCTGCTGGACAGCGGCTCGCTCATCAGCCGGCTGTCGCGGTAGAAGGCGGCGCGCATGGTCAGCAGGAAGCCGGCCACCAGCAGGAAGGCGCCCACCGTCCACCACGCCTCCGCCCGCAGCACCGCGATCAGCGCGCCGTTGGCCAGCAGCAGCAGCGCCGCGCCCCAGGCGATGGTGAGGCGCCGCGCCAGCCCGAAGGCCATCACCAGCAGCAGCGAACCCACGATGGAGGCGGCGAATTGCGACGCCAGCGCCGCCTCCGTCCCCGCCCATTCCACCAGCACGGAAGGGCGCACCGGCAGCGCGCCCAGGAAGATCAGCAGCCCGCCGCCGAGCGCCACCAGGCCCGAGAGCGCCGGCACCTCCAGCGGCATCGCGCTGGTGCCCAGGCCGGCGAAGATGCCGCGGCGCTGCCCCAGCTCGAAGCCCGCGAACAGGAAGCCCGAGATGAACAGCGGCACGATGTAGTAGAACAGCCGGAACACCAGCAGCGCGCCCACCACCTCCGCCGTGCCGAGATAGGGCGACAGGCCGATCATGATCGCCCCGTCGAACACCCCCAGCCCGCCGGGCACGGAGGCGGCGATGCCGGCGGCGTAGGCGGCCAGGTAGATGCCGACGAACTTCAGGAAGGTCAGCCCCTCGGCCGCGGGCAGCAGGACGTAGAAGATCGCCGCCGTCACCGCCACGTCCACGGTCGCCAGCGCCACCTGGGCGAAGGCGAGCGGCGTGGAGGGCAGCTCGATCTCGTGCCCCCAGACGCGCACGGAGCGCCGGAAGCGCGACACCAGGATGTAGGCCAGCACGATGGCGAAGAGCGGCAGCGACAGGGCCTGGAGCGTCCAGAGCGGCACCGTGTCGGCAAACGGCAGCACGTCGGGCTCGAAGGCCAGCACGGCGCCGCCCAGCGCCATGCCGCCCAGCCCGAAGGTGAGCGAGGTGAAGCCGATGACCTTGCCGATCTCCACCGGGCTGTAGCCCCAGGCGGAATACAGCCGGAAGCGCACGGCAGCGCCCGAGACAGCCGCGAAGCCCAAATTGTGGGCCAGTGAATACCCGCAGAAGGAGGCCAGCAGCGCCCGCCCGAAGGAGGACGGCTTGCCGGCGTAGCGCGCCCCCAGCCAGTCGTAGAGGCCCAGCACCAGGTAGGCCAGCACGGTGAGCCCCGCGCCCTGCCACAGCGCGGAGACGGGGATGGCGCGCATCGCCTCCTGCACCTGGGCGATGGACAGGTTGCGGAACTCGCGCTGCACCACCCAGACCGCGCCCACCAGCAGCAGCAGGCCGAAGACCGTCGGCCCGTGGCGCTTCAGCAGGGGCAGCCAGGCCTTCACCTTATCCGCGCGCCAGCTTTGCCGCTGCGCGGGCCAGGGCGGATTCGATGAGGCGCACCGTGTCCTCCACCCCCGTCACCGCGACCGTGCCGCCGAAGCGCGGGCCTTCTGACTTGCCCAGCAGCACCTCGTAGAGCCCCTGGAACCAGGCGCGGCCGACGCCCTGGCTGCCGTCCTTGTTGGTGGTGACGAAGGGGCCGAAGCGGCCGGCGTCGTACACCAGGTCCTGCAGCGCGCGTTCCTTGTCCGGGCCGGGCGGCATGGCCAGGAACTCCACCTCGCGCTCGCGCAGCAGGGCGGCGAGGCGTTCGAGGCCTTCGCGCTCCTCCGGCGTGGGGGCGCGGAAGGCGCGGGCGGGGGCGATGAAGTCGCGCCAATAGGCGCAGGCGTGGCGCACCAGCCGGTCCAGCAGCGGCTGCGTGGCGGGGGTGGCGTCGGGCAGGTATTTTCCCACGTATGCCCAGAGCTTCGCCGGGTCGTCGGTGTTGGCGATGCCGGCGAGGTTGAGCAGCGTGGCGAAGGAGATCGGCGGCGGTTCGGGCGCGGCGCCGTCGGCGTGGATGAACCAGGCCGGGTTCGCAGGGTCCGCCGCCTTGGCCGTGCCCGCCAGCCAGTCATCCACCGCGCGCGGGATCACGCCCTTGTGCAGCCGCTTGGCGGAGCCGGGGCTGGCGAACATGAACCAGGCGAGCGATTCCGGCGGGCCGTAGTCCAGCCATTCCTCGATGCTCAGGCCGTTGCCCTTGCTCTTGCTGATCTTGCCGCCCTGCTCGTCGTTGAACATCTCGTAGGTGAAGGTGACCGGCGGCTCGGCGCCCAGCACGCGGCAGATGGCGCTGCTCAGCTTCACGCTGTCTATGAGGTCCTTGCCGCTCATCTCGTAGTCAACGCCCAGCGCGTACCAGCGCAGCGCCCAGTCGGCCTTCCACTGCGCCTTGCAATGGCCGCCGGTGACGGGGGTTTCCCAGCGCTTCCCGTCCTCGTCCTTCCAGACCAGCGTGCCGTCGGCGCGCACCTCCTCCATCGGCACCTGCATGACGATGCGGCTCTCGGGATGCACCGGCAGGAAGGGCGAGTAGGTGGCGCGGCGCTCGGCGCCCAGGGTGGGGAGGATCACCTGCCGCACCTCCTCGTGCACCTGGCACATCCGCAGCAGGGCCCTGTCGAAGGTGCCGGCGCGGTACACGTCGGTGCTGGAGGCGAATTCGTATTCGAAGCCGAAGGCGTCCAGGAAGGCGCGCAGGCGGGCGTTGTTGTGCCGGCCGAAGCTGTCATGCGTGCCGAAGGGGTCGGGCACCTCCGTCAGCGGGCGGCCCAGGTGGGGGCGCAGCAGCTCGGGGTTGGGCACGTTGTCGGGCACCTTGCGCAGCCCGTCCATGTCGTCGCTGAAGGCCAGCAGGCGCGACGGCATCCCCGTCAGCGCCGTGAAGGCGCGCCGCACCCAGGAGGTGCGCGCCACCTCGCCGAAGGTGCCGATGTGCGGCAGGCCCGAGGGGCCGTAGCCGGTCTCGAACAGCGCCTCCGCCTTGCCCTGCGCGGCCAGCCTGTCGCGCAGCTTGCGCGCCTCCGCGAAGGGCCAGAGGGGGATGCTCTCGAAATCCGACATGGGGGGGGAGGTGCCATCGCCCCCAGGCCGGGTCAATCTCGCGCCCATGCAAACCGACATCCCCGCGGTGGTGGCCGAGGTTTCGGCCGCCTTCCGCCGCTACGAGGCCGCCCTGGTGGCGAACGACGTTCCCGTGCTGGACGAGCTGTTCTGGCAGGACCCGCGCGTGCTGCGCTACGGCGCCGCGGAGGTGCTGCACGGGTGGGAGGAGCTGCAGGCCTTCCGCGCCGCGCGCCCATCCAAGGGCCTGGCGCGCACGCTGGGGCGGACGGAGATCCACAGCTTCGGGCAGGACTTCGCCGTGGCCAACACCACCTTCACGCGCGAGGGGCAAGGGCGGCTGGGCCGGCAGTCGCAGAGCTGGGTGCGGATGCCCCAGGGCTGGCGCGTGGTGGCCGCGCACGTGTCGTGGATGGATTGACCGTTCCGCCACCGCGCGCGACCGTGCGGCACCATTCCGGGAACGAGGGAAACGACCATGCAGGGTGAAGACGAGGCGCTGTTCCAGAAGGGCCTGCCGATCCGGCGCGAGGTGCTGGGCGCCGACTACGTGGATGGCAGCCTGGCCAAGGCCGACGACTTCATGATGGCCTTCCAGCGCATCACCACCAGCTGGGCCTGGGGCATGGCCTGGGGCGACCCGACGCTGGACCGCAAGACGCGCTCCATCATCAACCTCGCCATGCTCACCGCCATGGGCAAGATCCCCGAGGTGAAGCTGCACGTGAAGGGCGCGCTGAACAACGGCGTGAGCGTGGACGAGATCCGGGCCACGCTGTCCCACGCCTCCGCCTATTGCGGCATCCCCGCGGCGCTGGACGCCTTCAAGGCCGCGCACGAGGTGCTGGTGGCCGAGGGCGCCATCACGCCCAAGGCCTGAGCGCGATGCGCCTCGCCTTCGCCGGGATCGGCAACATGGGCTGGCCGATGGCCGCCAACCTGGTGAAGGCGGGGCACGACGTCACCGTCTGCGACCTGTCGGCCGAGCGCGCCGCCGCCTTCGCGACCGAGCACGGGGCGCGCGCCGCCGCCTCGGCGGCCGAGGCGGCGCAGGGCGTGGACGCCTTCCTGTGCATCCTGCCCACGTCCAAGGAAGTCGCGCTGGTGGCGGCGGAGGTCGCGGACGCGCTGCCGGAAGGCACGCTGTTCGTGGACCTCACCTCCGGCAACCCGTCGCGCACCGTCGAGATCGCGGCGGCGCTGGCCCGGCGCGGCATCCGCGTGGTGGATGCCCCCGTCTCGGGCGGCGTGTCGCGCGCCAAGTCGGGCGAGCTGGCGATCATGCTGGGCGGCGCGGAGGCCGACCTGGACGCCGCCGAGCCGCTGCTGCGCGCCATGGGCACCTCCCTGCACCGCTGCGGCCCGGTGGGGGCGGGGCAGGCGATGAAGGCGCTGAACAACCTCACCTCGGCGGCCGGCTTCCTCATCGGCATCGAGGCGCTGCTGATCGGCCAGAAGTTCGGGCTGGAGCCGGGCAAGATGGTGGACGTGCTGAACGCCTCCACCGGCATGAACAACTCCACCCAGAAGAAGTTCCGGCAATTCGTGCTGTCGCGTCGCTTCGATTCCGGCTTCGGGCTGGACCTGATGGTGAAGGATTTGGGCATCGCGCTGGACGTGGGGCGCGAGGCCGGCGTCCCCGCCCCCTTCGCCGCCCTGTGCCGGGAATTGTGGGCGAGCGCGGCCAGCCACCTCGGCCCGGGCGAGGACCACACGGCGGTGGCGAAGTTCAGCGAGGCACTGGCGCGCCAGGTGCTGGCGGGCAACTGAGATGGAGCGCTTCCTCGCCGCCCAGACGCCGGAAGTGCTGGCGGCAGTGGAGGCGGAGCTGCGCGCCGGGCGCAAGCGCAGCCACTGGATGTGGTTCATCTTCCCCCAGCTCGCATCGCTCGGCCGCAGCGAGACGGCGCGCTTCTACGGCCTGCGCGACGTGGGGGAGGCGCGGGAGTTCTGGGAGCATCCCGTGCTCGGCCCGCGACTGCACCACCATGCGGGGCTGCTGCTGGCGGCGCCGGGGGCGGACGCCACGACCATCCTGGGCAGCCCGGACGACCTGAAGCTGCGTTCCTGCGCCACGCTGTTCAGCCTCGCCGCGCCGCAGGAGGCGGTGTTCCCGGCCCTGCTGGACCGCTTCCATGGCGGCATCGCCGACCCGCTGACCGCGGCCGGAGGCTGACCAGGCCCTGGAACGCGCGGCGCAGGGGTGGCACCCTTCCCGGATCACGGAAGGTATCCGCATGCGCCGCTTCCTGCCCTTCATCCTCCTGCCGCTCGCCGGCTGCATGGACCCCGCCGCCATCATGCCGCCGGCGCCCACTGTCGCGCCGCCGGCGCCCCGCCAGGCCGAGGCG
>JALHNW010000149.1 GCA_022843345.1 Rubritepida sp.
AGCGCGCGCCGGCCCGTCACGCCCGCAGCCCGGCCAGGAAGCGCGCCACCGCGCGCGCGATGGGCCGGCGCGCGTCCTGCGGCGTCGGCAGCCGGTAGATGAAGCGCCTGATGCCGAGATAGACCAGCGATCCGTGCAGGTTCCACACATCCTCCATCTCGGGCGCGCGCAGCCCGGGGGCGGCGGCCAGTTCCTCGGCCAGCGGGCGCAGGAAGGCCGCGCCCAGGTGCTCCAGGTATCGCCGGTTCAGCTCCTCGCCCGCCAGCCCCGCCCACATGAAGATCCGCATCCATTCGGGCGTGAAGATCGCCGCCGTGTAGGCCTCGTAGAAGGCGGTGACCCGCGCCTCGATCGGCACCGCGCGGTCGCGCAGCGCGTCCAGCCAGGCGGGGTCCAGGCGGTTCAGGTACACGCGCTCGAACACCGCCTCCAGCAGCGCGGCCTTGGAGGGGAAGTAGCGGTAGAGCAGCGCCTGCGTCACCCCCGCCCGCCGCGCCAGGTCGCGCGTCGGCGCGTCCAGCCCTTCCTCGGCGAAGAAGGCGGCGGCGGCGTCGAGGATGGCGCGGCGGCGCTCCTCCGGCGGCAGGCGGCGGCGTGGTGGCGTCATGGCTTGACAGCACCATGCCCGTTGGTTTTCGCTTGATCAACAAGCGCCCCGGCGCAGGGAGACACGATCCATGAAATGGCCAGCGACCTCCTACCGGCGCGCGTCCAGCCTCGGCGACGTGTGGCAGGCCTTCGCCGAGGGCGGCGCGGGCGTGCAGCTGCTGGCCGGCGGGCAGACCCTGCTGGCCACCCTGGCCTTCCGCCTGAGCGAGCCGGCCCTGCTGCTCGACATCACCCGCATCCCCACCCTGCGCGGCATCGCCCTGCACGGGGGCGCGCTGCGGATCGGCGCGCTGACAACCCATGCCGGGCTGGGGCGCGACCCGCTGGTGGCCCGCCACGCGCCGCTGCTGGCGCAGGCCGTGCCGCTGATCGCCCACCCGGCCATCCGCAACCGCGGCACCATCGGCGGCAGCCTCGCCAATGCCGACCCGGCGGCCGAGCTGCCGGCCTGCGCCGTCGCGCTGGAGGCCACGCTGGTCCTGGCCTCCGCGCAGGGCGAACGGCGCGTCCCGGCGGGCGAGTTCTTCACCGGCCTGCTCTCCACCGCGCTGCGCCCGGGTGAGCTGATCCTCGCCGTGGAAGTGCCCATCGGGCGCGGCGGCAGCATCACCGAAATCGCCCGCCGTTCGGGCGACTACGCCATGTGCGGGCTGGCGCTGGTGGGCGCGCGCCCGGTCTTCTTCGGCGTGGGCGACGGGCCGGTGCTGGCGCGCGGCGCCGGGGCGGCCCTGGCACGCGGCGACGTGGAGGCCGCCTGCGCCGCCCTGGACACCGACCTGGACCCCCCCACCGACATGCACGGCCCGCCCGCGATGAAGCGCCATTTGGCGCGCGTGCTGCTGCGCCGCGCGGCGGCACCCCGGCAGGAGCAGGCGGCATGAGCCAGCGCACCGAGATCACCCTGACGGTGAATGGCGAGCGCGTGACACGCAGCGTCGAGGCGCGGCGCCATTTGGTGGATTTCCTGCGCCTCGACCTCGGCCTCACGGGCACCCATGCGGGCTGCGAGCACGGCGTCTGCGGCGCCTGCACCGTGCGGGTGGATGGGGTGATCGTGCGCGGCTGCCTCGTCGTCGCCGCCAGCCTGGACGGCGCGGAAGTGACGACCGTGGAAGGGCTGGCCGACAGCGGCGAAATCCGCGCGCTCCAGGCCGCCTTCGTGGCGCGCAACGCCGCGCAATGCGGCTTCTGCACGCCCGGCATGGTGATGACCGCGGCCGACATCCTGCGCCACCACCCCGAGGCCACGCGGGCCGAGATCCGCGAGCACCTGTCGGGCAACTACTGCCGCTGCACCGGCTACCAGGCCATCGTGGACGCGGTGCAGGACGTGCTGGAGGCTGCACGATGAACGAGATCACCATCGGCCTGTCGCGCGAGGACCTGCCCAATTCCTACATCGGCCGCTCCGTCCCGCGCCCCAGCGTGGCGAAGCTGGTGGAAGGCCGCGCCACCTACACCGACGACGTCGCGCTGCCGCGCACGCTGCACGCGGCCTTCCTGCGCTCGCCCCACGCCCATGCGCGCTTCACGGTGCGCGACACGGAGGCCGCGCTGCGCGTGCCCGGCGTCGTGCGCGTCTTCACCGGCCACGACCTCGCCGCCCTCTGCACCCCCTGGGTCGCCACGCTGGAGCACCTGAAGGGCATGAAGTCCGCCCCCCAGCGCCCCCTGCCGCTGGACCGCGCCACCTGGCAGGGCGAGGCCGTCGTCGCCGTCCTGGCCGACACCCGCGCCGCCGCCGAGGACGGCGCCCTGGCGCTGGACGTGGAATGGGAGGCGCTGCCCGCCCAGACCGACATGGAAACCGCGCTGAAGCCCGGCGCCGTGGTGATCCACCCCGAGCTGGGTGACAACCTCGCCTTCCGCCGCACCGCCACCCATGGCGACGTGGACGCCGCCTTCGCCACCGCGCACCGCGTGGTCGAGGCCCGCTTCGTCACCGGCCGGCACACGGGGGTGACGCTGGAAGGCCGCTCCATCCTGGCCGACTTCAACCGCGCGGACGGCACGCTGACCGTGCACCACGCCACCCAGGCCCCGCACATGATCCAGGAGGTGCTGGCCCAGCACCTGGGCCTGCCCGCCGGCAAGGTGCGGGTGGTGTGCAAGGATGTCGGCGGCTCCTTCGGCATCAAGGTCCACGTCTATCCGGATGAAATGGCGGTGGCGGCGATGAGCGTGGCCCTCGCCCGCCCGGTGAAGTTCGTGGCCGACCGCTTCGAGAGTTTTTCCTCCGACATCCACGCGCGTGACCACCGCATCCTGGCGCGCATCGCGGTGGCGGAAGACGGCACCATCATCGGCTTCGACGTGGATGACCTGACGGGCATCGGCCCCTATTCCGTCTATCCCCGCACCAGCGCGGTGGAGGGCAACCAGGTGGTGAACCTCTGCGGCGGGCCGTACCGCTTCGAGCACTACCGCTGCACCACCACTGTCGTGCTCCAGAACAAGGCGGCCACCTGCCAGTACCGCGCCGTGGGCCACCCCATCGCCACCGCGGTGACGGAAGGCCTGGTGGACCTGGCCGCCGAGGCGCTGGGGATGGACCCGCTGGAGCTGCGCCGCCGCAACCTCATCGCCGACGACGCCTATCCCACCACCTCGCCCGCGGGCATGCGCTTCGAGGGGCTGTCGCACCACGCCAGCCTGGACAAGCTGCTCTCGATGGTCCCGCTGGACCGCATCCGCGCCGACCAGGCGGAAGCCCGCGCGCGCGGCGTGTTCCGCGGCCTGGGCTTCGCCAGCTTCATCGAGCTGACCAACCCCTCGCCCTTCATGTACGGCATCGGCGGCGCGCGCATCTCGGCGCAGGATGGCTGCACGGTGCGGATGGACCCCGACGGCTCCGTGGTGGCCGCGTCCGGCGTCACCGAGCAGGGCCAGGGCACCGAGGCCATCCTGGCGCAGATCGTGGCCCACGGCGTCGGCGTGTCTGTCGGCAAGGTGCGCGTCGTGACGGGCGACACGCTAGCCACCCCCTATGGCGGCGGCACCTGGGCCTGCCGCGGCGCCGGCATCGGCGGCGAGGCGGCGCTGCAAGGCGCGCTCGCGCTCAAGGCGCAGATCCTGGAGGTGGCCGGCGCCATGCTCCAGGCGAGGCCCGAGGCGCTGGACGTGGTGATGGGCGAGGTGGTGGACCGCGCCACCGGCACCCCGCGCATGCCGCTCGGCGAACTCGGCCGCATCCTCTACTTCCGCGGCGACACCCTGCCCAAGGACCTGCCGCGCGAGCTGGTGCAGACCCGCCATTACATCACCAAGGAATACCCCTTCGCCTTCACCAACGGCATCCAGGCGAGCTGGGTGGAGGTGGACACCGACACCGGCATGGTTACCCTCCTCGAACACTGGTGCGTGGAGGATTGCGGGCGCATCATCAACCCGCTGCTGGTGGACGAGCAGGTGAAGGGCGGCATCGTCCAGGGCATCGGCGGCGCGCTCTACGAGCATTGCCTGTACGACGAGCAGGGCAACCTGCTGACCACGACCATGGCCGACTACCTGGTCCCCATGGCCGCCGAGATGCCGGAGATGCATGTCGGCCACGTCGAGACGCCGACGCGCGAATCCCTGCTCGGCGCCAAGGGCGCGGGCGAGGCAGGCACGGCGGGCGCGCCGGCCGCGGTGATGAACGCCATCAACGACGCGCTGCGCCCACTGGGCGCCCGCGTGACCGAGCAGCCCTTCACGCCGGCGCGCATCCTGGCCGCGCTGGGCCGCATCTGAACGAACAGGGAGGAACGACAACTAATGAGCACGCATCGCCGCAGCCTGATCCTGGGCGCATCCTCGCTGCCCCTCGTCGCCTACCACGCGAAGGCGCAGACCGCGCTGAACCTCACCATCGCCAGCTCCCACCCGGTGGCCAATTTCTGGGTGGCGATGATGAAGAACAGCTTCCAGCCGGAGGTGGACAAGCACCTGCGCGACAACGGCAACACCCACCGCATCAACTGGCGCGAGGCCTATGGCGGCACGCTCTACCGCTTCCAGGACACGATGGAGGCGGTGCGCGACAACATCACCGACATCGGCTACGTCGGCACGCTGTGGGAGGGCAGCACCATGCCCCTCCAGAACGTCACCTACTTCACGCCCTTCGCCACCGGCGACCACGGCGTGGTGGCCAACGCCTTCGAGCGGCTGAACGAGACGCAGCCGGCGATCCGGCAGAACTGGTCCTCGCTCAACATGGTGCCGCTGAGCTCCTACATCACCGACACCTACCACATCTGGTCCAACTTCCCCGTCCGCACGCTGGACGATCTGCGGAACCGCAAGATCAGCGCGCCGGGCACCAGCGCCAACTGGCTGCAAGGCACGGGGGCGACGCCGGTGGATGGCGCGCTCACCACCTACTACACCGACATCCAGACGGGGGTGAGCGAGGGCGCGCTGTCCTTCTTCGTCGGCATCCTGCCCACCCGCGTGCACGAGGTGGCGCGCTTCATCACCAAGTGCGACGTGGGCGCGATGTATGTCGGCGGCATCGCCGCCAACCGCCAGCGCTTCGAGCGCTGGCCGGAGAACATCCGCCGCGCGATGACGGCCGGCGGCAAGGCGGCGACGGCGGCGCACATCGCCGACGTCTCCGCCCGCATCAGCACGGCGGAGGCCGAGATGCTGCGCCAGGGCGCGCAGATCTCCACCCTCGCGCCCGCCGAGCGCGAGCGCTGGATCCGCGGCCTGCCCAACCTGGCGCGCACCTGGGCCGACAGCTCCGGCCCCGCCTCGCGCGACGTGCTGGCCGCCTACTTCGCCGCGGTGCGCGAGGGCGGCGGCCGCCCGGCCCGCGACTTGGACCGCGAGCTGGCGGCCTGAGCGGCATGGCCGATGACGTGAACCTGGCGGCGCTGGAAGTCACCGCGCCGCCGCAGCCGGCGGACCCGGTGCGCCTGGTGCTGGACCTGCTGGCGG
>JALHNW010000150.1 GCA_022843345.1 Rubritepida sp.
GCCCGCGCGTGGATGCGCTGCACGCGGCGCTGCGAGAGGCGATGGCGGTGCCCGCGGTGGCCGAGCGCATCGCCACCCTGGGCGCCACGGTGCGCGGCGAGGGGCCGGACGCCATGGCCTCCTGGCTGACCGAGCAGACGGAAAGTTACGGCCGGCTGATCCGCGCCAACAACATCACCGCGGAGTAAGGCGCCGTCAGCAGGGCGAGGGGATGGGCTGGAGCTCGGCGAGGGTGGCGTTCACGGTGAAGTCGCCGAAATCCATCTTCAGCTCATCCGCCACGCCATTGGCGAAGTAGCGCAGGCTGACCTCGTAGTCCGGCGTGCCGGCGCCGGTCTGGCCCCCCGGCCCGCGGTCGAAGAAGGCGATGCGCATGCGCGCGCTGCCCTGGTCGCGCAGCTGGGGGAAGCGGCTCTCGGCGTTCGCCGCCGTCCAGCCGCCGCTGAAGATGGTGGTGGTGTCCTGCGCGCCCTCGGCATTGGTGCCGTCGAACAGCGGGGCGGCCAGGATGCGCTGCCCGGCGCGGGCGGCGGCCAGCGCGCGGATGGTGTGGATCATCGGCAGCAGCGTGCCCTCGGGCAGCGGCTCCTCCTTGGCGGCGGGCTCGGCGTAGCGCACGCGGCCGCCCTGCGCCGTCACCTGCGCCTCGCCGGCGACGCGCGAGGTCACGGCGCCCTCCGTCAGCTGGGTGAGGGAGAAGCGCAGCGCCGTGCCGTCCTTGGCCTCCAGCGTGTTGTAGTCCGACGAGGTTTCGATCGCGTTGCCGTCCCGGTCCCCCACCACCAGGGAGAAGCGCTGCCGGCTGGCCCAGGCGTCGCAGGCGTCCACCACCTCGAACAGCATGATCCCGGCGGCCTGGGTGACGCCGGAGCCGTCGCGCGCCGCATCGAGGCTGAGGCGGTAGGCCGCGCGGTGGGCCAGCATGGCCTCGTGCCCCGGCTCGGGCGCGGCGAGCGCGGGCGTGGAAAGGACGAGGAGGGCGAGGAGGGTGCGGCGCATCATGGACGCCAACATAGGCATGGAAGGCCGCGCCCGCACCCGTTGTTTCCTACTTCTTCGCCGCCACCGGCATCTGCACGCGGATGTGCAGCTCCTTCAGCCGCGCCTCCTCCACGGTGCTGGGGGCCTGCATCATCAAATCCTCGCCCTGCTGGTTCATGGGGAAGAGGTTGACCTCGCGCAGGTTCGGCTCGTCGGCCAGCAGCATCACGATGCGGTCGATGCCGGCCGCCATGCCCCCGTGCGGCGGTGCGCCGTAGCGGAAGGCGTTGAGCATGCCGCCGAAGCGCTCCTCCACCGTCTCGGCCGGGTAGCCGGCGATGCGGAAGGCCTCGACCATGATCTCGGCCTTGTGGTTGCGGATGGCGCCGCTCGCCATCTCGTAGCCGTTGCAGACGATGTCGTACTGGAAGGCGCCGATGGAGAGCGGGTCCTGCGTCCGCAGCGCCTCGAGCTCGCCCTGCGGCATGGAGAAGGGGTTGTGGGAGAAGTCCACCTGGCCCGTTTCCTCGTTCAGCTCGTAGAAGGGGAAGTTGGTGATCCAGCAGAAGCGGAAGCCCTCCTTCACGGTCAGGCCGAGGTCATTGCCCAGCTTCAGCCGCGCTTGGCCGGCCAGCTTCGCGGCGTCGGCCTCCTTGCCGGCCGCGAAGAACACGGCATCGCCCGCGCCCAGGCCGCAGGCGGCGCGGATCGCCTCGGCGCGCTCAGGCTCCAGGTTGCGGGCGATCGGCCCCTTCGGCCCCTCGGCGTCGAAGGTGATGTAGCCCAGGCCGGGCGCGCCCTCACTGCGCGCCCATTCGTTCAGCTTGTCGAAGAAGGAGCGCGGGTTGGCCGCCGCCCCCGGCGCGGGGATGGCGCGCACCACGCCGCCCCCCGCCGCCACCTTGGCGAAGGCGCCGAAGGAGGAGCCGGCGAAATGCGCCGTCACGTCGCGGATCACCAGCGGGTTGCGCAAATCAGGCTTGTCCGAGCCGTAGTCCAGCATCGCCTTGGCGTAGGGGATGCGGATCCACGGCCCGGCATCCACCGCGCGGCCATTGGCGAAGCGCTCGAAGGTGCCGCGGATCACCGGCTCCATCGTGGTGAACACATCCTCCTGCGTGACGAAGCTCATCTCGACGTCGAGCTGGTAGAACATCAGCGTGCGGTCGGCCCGCCCCGCCTCGTCGCGGAAGCAGGGGGCGACCTGGAAGTAGCGGTCGAAGCCCGCCACCATGCACAGCTGCTTGAACTGCTGCGGCGCCTGGGGCAGCGCGTAGAACTTGCCGGGGTGCAGGCGGGCGGGCACCAGGAAGTCGCGCGCGCCCTCGGGGCTGCTGCTGGTGAGGATGGGCGTCTGGAACTCGTTGAAGCCCTCAGCGATCATGCGCTCGCGGATGTCCTGGATGATCTGGGCGCGCAGGATCATGTTGCGCTGCAGCCGCTCGCGCCGCAGATCCAGGAAGCGGTAGCGCAGGCGGGTTTCCTCCGGCGCGTTCTGCTCGTCGGCCACCTGGAAGGGCAGCACGTCGGCCGCCGCCTGCAGCAGCAGCTCGCGCACCCGCAGCTCGATGCCGCCCGTGGGCAGGCGGTCGTTCACCGTGCCCGGCTCGCGCGCCACCACCTGGCCCGTCACCGTCACCACGCTTTCCACCCGCAGCTTGTCCGCCGCCTCGAAGACCACCGTGCCGCTGGGCACCACGCACTGGGTGATGCCGTAGTGGTCGCGCAGGTCGAGGAACAGCAGCCCGCCATGGTCGCGCTTGCGATGCACCCAGCCGGACAGGCGCGCCTCCCCGCCGGCATCGGCGGCGCGGAGCTGGGCGCAGGTGTGGGTGCGGTAGGCGTGCATGGTGGTCCCTCGGAAGCCGGCCCCGCATAGGGCGGCGCGGCGCGGCCCTGTCAACCCGGCGCACTTGCATGCCCCGCGTTTGCTGCCAAAAGGATGGGCCAGATGACGCGACTGATCTCAGACCCCGCCGAACTCGCCGCCCTGTGCGAGCGCCTCCGAAGCGAGCCCTTCGTGACCGTGGACACGGAGTTCATGCGCGAGCGCACCTATTACCCCGAGCTCTGCGTCGTGCAGCTCGCCGGCGAGTCCGAGGTGGCGGTGGTGGACGCCCAGGCCGAGGGCATGGACCTTGCCCCCCTGGGGGACCTGCTGGCCGACCCCGCAGTGATCAAGGTCTTCCACGCCGCGCGCCAGGACGTGGAGATCTTCCTGCTGCGCTTCGGCGCCGTGCCCGCACCGATCTTCGACACCCAGGTGGCCGCCATGGTGGCCGGCTTCGGCGACCAGGCCTCCTATGACAGCCTGGTGCGCGGCCTGGTCGGCGTCTCGCTGGACAAGGCGCACCGCTTCAGCGACTGGGCGGCCCGCCCGCTGAGCGAGGCGCAGATCGAATACGCCGCCGCCGACGTGACCCACCTGCGCGTCGTCTACCGCAAGCTGCGCGAGAAGCTGCTGGCGGAAGGCCGGCTGGACTGGGTGGCGCAGGAGATGGACGCCCTGCTGGACCCCCGCGGCTACGTCACCGAACCCGCCGACGCCTGGCTGCGGCTGAAGCCCAAGACCGCCAACCGCCGCTACCTCGCCATGCTGCGCGCCGCCGCCGCCTGGCGCGAGGCGGAGGCGCAGCGCATCGACATCCCGCGCGGCCGGCTGGTGAAGGATGAGAGCCTGCTGGAGCTGGCCGCCAACGCCCCGACCACGGCGGATGCTCTGGCCCGCACCCGCGGCGTCAGCGAGGGCTTCGCGCGCGGCAAGTCCGGCATGGGGCTGGTCGCCGCCATGATCGAGGCGGCCAAGCTGCCGGAATCCGAATGGCCCGAGCCGCTGGAGGGCCGCAAGGGCGCCGGCGCCTCGCCCGGCACGGTGGCCTTGCTGAAGGTGCTGCTGGCCGCGGCGGCGGAGGCGCACAACGTCGCCCCCAAGCTGCTGGCCGACACGGAGGACCTGGAGCGCCTGGCCGCCGAGCACGAGCCCGACATCCGCGCCCTGTCCGGCTGGCGGCGCGAGGTGTTCGGCGAAGATGCGCTGGCGCTGAAGTCCGGGCGGCTGGCGCTGGGCGTGGCGGGGCGCCGGGTGCGGCTGATCCGGGTGGGTTAGGCTTGGCCGCGCCGTTCACGCATCCGGCGGACGAGGTCCTGCATGGCCTCTTGCGCGTAGTCGGCGATCTCGTTCTTCCTGCGCCTTAGCTGCTCGACTTCGGAGTTCGTCAGGAGTTCGGAATCCGACAAGGTATCGGGCCTCATCGGCGGTGAGGGCGTCGGTTTCGATGCCGAGGATGTCACGGATTGCGTCTCCATGCCGTTCACGTAGGCGGCGGATATCGGCTTTGTTAGGCATCAGCCTGCCGGTGCGGCTAGCCGATGCCAATACCACGGCACCAACCACCGTTGCACCACCGGCGCGGAGGTGGTCTGCGAGGTCCGCAAGGGTGCCGCCCATGGTGGTGACGTCGTCCACCAAGACATATGCCGCGCCCGGTTCCACGGTCCCTCCGAACTGTGGACGGGCGATCAGGCGCTGCATTGGATCGGCGCCCGTGTGAAACACCTTGTTGAGCTGAACGATACCTCTGTCCCTGCGCGCATCGCAAATGGCAGCGATCAAGAGGGCAAAGACTTCCGGAATGGCGTTGTCGCCGCTCGCTTCGACTGCGTGCGGCGCAACGGTAATGCAGCCAGGCGGGTAGCGTGGCACGAGTGCTCCCCAGGCCTCATACCTTCGCGCTAAACCATCAATGAGGTCGAACGCTGCGCCGGCGTCCCCTGCCTTCGCCGCCGCATAAGATCGGTGGGCCTTCAAGTCAGCGGGCAAGAACCCAAGGCTATCCAACGTGACCGGCTGCGACAGAAACCCATACTCCCGAACGGGTCTCACGCCCCAAACCGCGCGAAATCCTCCACGATCCGCTCGTAGATTGCCCGCTTGAACGGCACCGCCATCGCCGGAATGTCGCGCAAGGGCGCCCATTTCCAGGCGTCGAACTCCGGGTGCGGGTCCAGGTCCAGGCGGATCTCGGCGTCCTCGCCCAGGAAGCGCAGCGCGAACCACTTCTGTGCCTGCCCGCGCCACTTGCCGCCCAGCGCCACGCCGACCAGGTGCGCCGGCAGGTCGTAGCGCAACCATTCCGGATGCTCGGCCAGGATGGCGGCGTTGCGGGTGCCGATCTCCTCCTCCATCTCGCGCAGCACGGCTACGGCCGGGTCCTCGCCCGGGTCCATGCCGCCCTGGGGGAGCTGCCAGCCGCCGGCCGCGCCCTCTGCATTCGGAAGGTCGGCGCGGCGGGCCACCAGGACCAGGCCGCCGCGGTTGAAGAGCACCGCGCCCACGTTGGGGCGGTAGGGCAGGTCGGTCATCGGGGCGCTCCGGGCACGGGTATTCGCACCAGCGCGGAGGGCGGGGCCAGCGCCAGCCCGCGCCCTTCCAGCGCCGCGGCCCAGGCGACGATGCGCCCGACCGCCACCGGCGTCGCCTCGCCCACGTAGCCCAGTGCCGAGCCGCGCTCGCGGGCGATGCG
>JALHNW010000151.1 GCA_022843345.1 Rubritepida sp.
GGGACCAGCGCCTCGCGCCAGCCCGACACCGCGCCGCTGCGCGCCTGCGCCCGCACGCGGAATGCCGTGGGCTCCGCGGTGGGGATGGCGACCGCGGTGGCGCCGAAGCTGCCGGCATAGCCCTGCCAGACCGCGACGGAGGTGGGGCGGAACTCGATCTCGTAGCCGGCGAGATAGGCCGAGCCGACCGCGGACCAGGAGACCCCCATCGCCGTGAAGGATGTACCGAGCGGGGTGTCCACCAGAATGGCGGCAGGCGCGGCGATCACGCCGGGGTTCGGCAGCACCACGGACGGGTTCTGCCCCGTTGCGCGCTCATCCGTCGCCGGGTTCCAGGCCCAGACCGCCGGGTCCTCCTCGGCCAGTTGCAGGTTCACCCCGCCATCCGGCGCCAGCGCCCAGCCCGTCACCCGGGCCGGGAACGGCGTGAGGCGTTCCAGCGCCACCGTCACCCCATCCCAGGGCCGCAGCCGCAGCGCCGAGAGATTGGCCTGCATCGCCACCTCGCGTTGGCGGCGATTGCGCTCCAGTTCGATTTTCATCAGGCGCTGGACCGTCGCCGCCGAGGTGGTGAGCGGGAACTCCATGTCCCGGTAGATCGCCTCGCCACCATCCTCGGTGACGTAGTTGCTGGCCAGCAGCGGCGGCGCATCGGTCGGCTGCCAGGCGGCGGCCGGCTCGACATAGACGGCGCGCACCCCGTTGAAGAGATCGCGCCGCGGGCGCGAGCCCACGATGGTGACGTCGCCGCGCAGATCGTCGGAGGTGAGGGTCGCGGCGGGCAGCGCCGGCGCACCGGCGTGGATGTAGAAGCGCCCGCCCGAGACGACGAGCGCGCCAGCCATGGCGGCGACCAGCTTGCGGGTGATGGCGATCTTGCCCTCGCCCAGGGTGACGGCACCGTTGACGGTGTAGCGCCGCTCGGCGGTGCCGTCGCGCCGGCCCATGATCTCGTCGCAGATGTTCGCCGCGGCCATGAGCGCCGGCAGGTCGATGTCGGCCCATGCCGCACGCCAGCCAAAGGGCGAGGTCAGGTACCAGGCCAAGCAGAGTGCGGGATTGTCGGACCAGCCGGTGGCGCCGATGCGCGGATCAAGAATGGTGTCGGCGCCCTCGACGATGGCGGAGAGGCTGGGCGCGCCGGAGGGGAAGGCCTCGGGCCGCAGCTTGAGGCGCACGGCGAGATAGGCGCGCCCCTGGCCGCGATGGGCGGTGGTCCACTGACCGCCGGTGTCCGCCACGAGATTCGCGTTGGCGGCCTGGCCAGGATCGCCCAGCGCGCGGTCGACGCGCAGCAGGCCGGCGAACTTGGCGTCGGTCGAGGCCGTGCCATTGAGAAACACCTCGCCGATGGCGCGCACGCGATGGGCGGCCAGGACCACGACCACGTGGAGGTAGCCGTCGGCGCGGCCCTCATCGTCGGTGGCGGAATGCAGGAACACGACCGGGCCAGAGGTGCGGCAGCGGCCGAAGACGATCTGGTGCTCGGTGATGGGCTGGCGGAAGGACTGGGTGCGGCCAGCGCCGGGTGTGCGGGGATCGAAGCCGGAGCCGGGACCGGTGTCGGTGCCTGGCGTGACGTTGGCGCTGCGGGCGGCGGAGGGCGACTTGGGGCGGAAGACCGCGGCACCGACGGCGGACACCACCAGGGCGGCACCGGCGGCCGCCACGGCGCCCAGAATGCCGCCGCCAATGACGGCGGAGGCGGCGGCCCCTGCGGCCGCGGCGATGAAGGGGATGGCGACGGGCATCAGCCAACCCTCCAGGCGATGGTGCAGGCGGTGATCGGGAGGCGGACCAGGCCCGCGGGACCGACGAACGCAGCGCGGCCGGCATCGAGCACGACGCCCAGGCGATCCGGGTCGGCGGCGAGCACCACGTCGCCGGCACGGGCGAAGGGCACTGGCACGCGCGGGTAGCCGGCGGTATCCGCCATCGCCGCCAGCGTGGGGCGGTTCTGCCAAACGGGACGCTGGCCCGTGCAGGCCACCACCGCGGCCATGGCGAAGCGCGCGCAGTTCCAGCGCGCCGCGTCGAAGGGCCGATGCTCAGCCGCCGTGACCAGCGCCGCCAGCCGCTCCGGCCAGTCGGGCAGCCGGCCCGGGGGCGAGCCCCTCACTGGATCGGCAGCCGGATCTCTGCCTCCTGCAGGGCGGGGACATACTCGAAGAAGCGATCGCCCGGATATTCCGCCTGCTGGTCGGCGTCAGTGTAGCGCCGCACCTCGGCACGCTCGAGGTCCACCAGCCGGCTCTCGCAGGCCAGCGCGACGGAGGGCTCCGCGCCGTCCGTCACCTCCATGGTGTCCATCAGCCCGGCCCAGAGCGGGAACGGGTCCGCCACGAACGACCCTTGGGCATCCAGCAGCGCGCCCCACAGCGTGACGGGACGGAGGCGGTAGCTGCGCTCGGCCAGCGCGATGTCCACCACCTCCTGCGGCACCGGCGACAGCGCGAGGGTGAGCCGCACGGCGCGCAGCTCCACCGTCTCCTCGACGTCCGAGATGGCACCGATGCTGCCGGCGCCCTCGAACACCTTCCCCGCCCAGTCGAGCGGCCCGAGCCCGGTCCAGACGCGAAAGGGCCCGGTGGCGAAGTCGAGCTCGACCAGCACCACCGGCGTGGCGATCGACGCCGTGGCGGCGGCGGCGGCCTGGTTGCTGAGGCGTGGGGTGCCGGACATCACAATGCTTCCTCAAGGCGGATGGTGACGGCGGCGAAGGGGCCGGGCCGCGTCGGGTTCGCCGCCTCGTCGTCCGACACCAGCCGCATCGGCACGCTGGGCAGGGAGAGGATCAGCGGCTCGCCCACCACCACCGCAGCGCGCAGCGGCGGCGCGATGGCGATGGTGGCGGTGCCGGCGCCCGAGGCGGTGACCGCGGCAGTGGCAATGTAGAGCCGCCCGCCCAGCCCGATGTAGTCGCCGGCGCCAACGGCGACGGTGCTCGGCCACCAGCCCTGCGTCACGATGGACAGCGCGCCGCGCGGTGCACCGGCCGCCAGTGACGGATTGCCCGAGCCCACCACCAGGCCGGTCCCGTCCGTGAAGATCGTCGCGTCCGAGAAGGAGTACGGCCCGGTCGGTACATCGCCCTGGCTGCGCGGATCGCCGGTGCGGTACTCCCGCCGCCAGTCCCAGATGCGGACGGTGTTCGCCGAGCCCGCCAGTGCGGCCAGCAGCCCGTCCATTACGCCGGACTGCACGCGGCCCAGCGGCTCGAAGCTGGCCTCCGCCACCCAGCGGGCGCCCTCGCGCCGCAGCACCTGCGTGGCGCGGGTGACGGGAGAGACAAAGCGCAGCGTGTTGTGCTGCAGGTAGAAGCTCAGCCGCGACGGGCGCAGCGTGGCGGGCCAGGCGTATTCCGTCATTTGCCCTATCCCCGCACGATGGAGGTGGCGCTGCCGCCGCGGCGGATGGCGTCGAGCGTCGCCGCACTGGCCTGCCGCACGATCTGCGCCGAGAGCACGCGCAGCCGCGCCTCGACACCCGCGTCGGCGCCACGCGCATCGATGGTGATGCTCTGGTTGATGACCGGCCCGCCTGGCGCCATGCCGTTGGGCAGCACCGTGCCTGCGGAGCGCGGCACGAACCACTCCGGCCCGCGCTCGCCGACGATGTAGGGCTGCCCACCCGCCACCGGCCCACCCTCGGCGCGGAACAGCCCACCGAGCGCCGAGCCGATGCCGGCGAAGATCGAGCCGAAGTCAAAGCCGCTGATGCCCGCCGAGACCCCGGCGGCCAGCGGCTCGGTGATGGTGCGCCGAACCACGATGCGGGCGATGTCCTGCAGGATGCCCTGCAGCACCTTGGAGAAACTCTCGCCCTTGATGATCGCGTCCTCGAAGGCCGACGAGAAGGTCAGGCCCAGCTCGCGCGCCGTGTTGCTGGTGCGCTCGGTCGCCTGCTGCACACGCTGCTGGCTGCGCTCCAGCTCCTCCAGCGCGGCATTGGCCTCGCGCGAGATGGTCTCGTCAGGGATGGGCTGGCCGATGCGCTCGGAGCGCTCCACCAGCCGGCCGAGGGTTTCGAGGCGCCGGGTGTAGCGCTCCTGGGCATTCTCGTTGTTCTGGATCAGCCGCTCACGCTCGCGGATGATGTCGTTGATCTCGCGCTCGGCCTCGCGGTCCGGGCGCGGGATGGATGCCACGCGGCGTGTGGTGCCCTCGATGCGGCGCAGCGCCTCGTCGCGTTCCCGGAGAGCGAGGGTCTCGAGGCGGGTGCGATCGGCGGCGGTGATGCCGCCGGCGGCCTCGGCCTCGCGCAGGCGGCGGACGCGGTCCTCGTATTCGCTGTTGATCCGGAAGCGGTCGTCGAGCGCCTTGCGGAGTTCCTCGGCATCGGCGGCGGTGCGGCGGCGACGCGCCTCTGCGGCCTGGGCGGCGGCGCTCTCCTGCTCGGTGCGCTGGCGCTCGCCGGCCGCCGCCTCCCCGCGGGTGATCTCCTCCTGCAGTTCGGCATACTGGCGGCGGAGTTCCTCCAGCCGGGCAGCGCGCGCGCCAGCGCGTTGGACAGGCCGATCGCCTGGTCGAGCCGGGCGAGGAACTGGTCGGCGGCGACGGTCAGCTGCCCGAAGGCGCGGCCGACCGACAGCGGCGCCCGCTCGAACTCGCCATTCAGCCGCTCGACGGCGCGCAGCAGCGCCGGGAAGACAGTATCGGCGGTGAGCTTGCCCTCGGAGCCGAGCTTGCGCAGTTCGCCGATGGAGACGCCGAGCTCGCGCGCCAGAGCCTGCGCCAGGGTGGGCAGACCCTCCAGGATGCTGCGCAGCTCGTCGCCCTGCAGCGTGCCCGATGCCAGCGCCTGGGCGAGCTGCTGTGTGGAGGAGGCGATTTCCTGCTGGCTGGCGCCCGAGGCGATGGCGATGCGCTGCAGGCCACCGACCAGGGTGGCGACCTGGTCGGAGGTGGCGCCAATCTCGCGCGCGGCAATCGAGAAGCGGGCGAAGGCGTCCACGCTCTCGCGGACGGCGACGCCGGTCTGCAGGCTGTCGCGGTACAGCCGGTCGTAGATCTCGCCGGCGCGCTCGACGGAACCCAGCGCGGTGTTCAGCCGGCCCATGGACTGGGTGAGCGCGTCGCCGGCCACGACCACGGCGCGCAGGCCGGCGGCGAGGCCAGCGATCTGCACGCCGCGGACGGCGACGTCGAGCAGGTCCAGCGCACGGGAGGCACGGTCGGCGCCGCCCTGGATGCTCTCCAGGCTGCGGCTCCCGGTCTCGCCGACCTCACGCAGCTCCTGCTTGACCCGGGCGGCATTGTCCAACGACAGCCGGACCGAGACGCGGCGCGTGCTACCGGACATGCGTCACGCACCTTTCGTCGGTGTGGTGGTCAGAGCGCCGTGCAGCACTGCCTGCGGCGAGGCCCATGCGCATGGCCAGCAGCAGTTCGGCGGCGGCCCAGCCGGTCGCACCCATCTCGCGGGCGGTGGCGAGAGCGGCCGGTATGTCGAGGTCGAGGCTGGCCATG
>JALHNW010000152.1 GCA_022843345.1 Rubritepida sp.
CCCGCGCTGCCGAGCGGCGCCTTCCTCGCGCTCGGCACCGGGGGGAGCGACGCCGCCGGCCTGTCCGGCGAGCCGGTGGGCGGCGGCTACGCCCGCCAGCGCGTCACCTTCACCGGCACGGGCACGCAGGCCAACGCGGAGGCGGTGCGCTTCACCTTCACCACCGCCGCCGGCACCTTCACCCATGCCGGGCTGTTCGACGCCGCGGCCGGCGGCAACCCGCTGACCTGGGCGGCGCTGTCGGCGCCCGCCTCGGTGGCCGGGCCGGGGACCGTGACCATCAACCCCGGCGCCTTCACCATCTCGGGCGAATAAGGCCCCTCCCCGGCCCTGCGCGCCGCGCAGGGCTGGGGACATCCATGGCGACGCTTGAAACGCGCCTCCCACCGGCCCTACTTTGCCGCTTGGACGAGGAGCAGAGCCGGTGAACCCATTGGACGCCACGCGCACCGCCGCGCGGGATGCCACGCGGCCCGACCCGTGCATCGGCTGCGGCGGCCGCCTTACCGGGCTGTGCCAGCCGCTCGACGCCGCGGCGCTGGACGACATCTCCTCGGAAAGCGAGCGCTTCGCGCAGCCCGCGCGCTCGCTGCTGTTCCGCGAGGGGGACCAGGCGAGCCGCGCCTTCTCCATCGGCGCGGGCATCGTGAAGCTGTCCCGCCTGCTGGCCGACGGCAAGCAGCAGGTGGTGGGCTTCCGCTTCCCCGGCGACATCGTCGGCTACGGCGCCAGCGCTGCCTATCCGTACGACGCGGAGCTGCTGACCGCGGGCTCCTTCTGCAAGATCGAGCGCCGGCGGCTCGACGCGCTGCTGCGCCGCTACCCGGTGATGGAGCGCCGGCTGCTGGACATGTGCCTGGCCGAGCTGGCGGCGACGCAGGAGCAGCTGGTCACCGTCGGCCGCCGCTCCGCCGAGGCGCGCGTCGCCTCCTTCCTGCTGGGGCTGGAGGAGGCGTACCGCCGCCGCGGCGCGGTGCCCGACCCGCTGCCCATGCCGATGACGCGCTCCGACATCGGCGACTTCCTGGGGCTGACGCTGGAAACGGTGAGCCGGACCTTCACCGCCTTCAAGAAGGCGAAGTGGATCGAGGAGCCGGCGCACCAGAAGCTGCGGGTGCTGGACCGCGAGACTCTGGGGGATCTCGCGGAAGGCATCGTGCAGGACCTCTGAGGGGGCGGATCGCGCCCTACGCGTCCGCCGCCGCCTCGGGGTTCAGCACCGCCTCGGCCAGGCGCGAGAGCAGCTCGTCGGTCTGCTTCTCCTCGGCCAGGTTCTGGTCGAGGAGGCCCACCACATCCTGCTTCCCGGCCGCCTTCGCCCAGGCGATCAGCGTGCCGTAGCGCGCGATCTCGTAGTGCTCCACGCATTGCGCGGCCGCCAGCAGGCCGGCGTCGCGCACCGGGCCGGGCTCGGGCTCCTCCTCGATCAGCTCGCTCGCCTCCTCCAGGATGCCGTTCATCGCCTCGCAGGTGACGCCCTGGGCGCGCTTGCCCAGGATCTCGAACACCTGCTGGAGGCGCTCGACCTGGCCCTGGGTCTGTTCCTTGTGCAGGGTGAAGGCCTGCTTCAGCTCCGGGTGCTGGGCGGCGCGGGCCTGCTTGGTCAGCGCCTTCAGCACCTGGCGCTCGGCGTAGTAGACGTCCTTCAGCGTGTCCAGGAACAGCTTGTCCATCGTCATCGGCATGGCAGGTCTCTCCGTTGGTCAGGCCGCGCGGGATGCGCGGCGGGCGGGGGTGGCGAGCGCGTTGAGCGCGGCCACGGCGCGCACCTGGCCGGGGCGCAGGTGGCGGTGCTGCACGGCGTCGCGCAGGATGGGGCCGCAGGGCACGTGGCGGTCGTTGTCCCACCCGGCGTAGTCCATCACCGGGTAGATGCAGGCGCCCTCCACCGGCACGCCGGCCTCCAGCGCGCGGCCCAGCTCCTCGGCGACGTAGGCGAGCCACATGTCGCCGCGCGGCTCCTCCGCTCCCGTCTCGGCCAGCATCAGAGGCTTGCGGAAGCGGGCATGCGCGTCGGCCAGCAGGCCGGCGAGGCGGCGGAAGCGGCCGTCATCCCACCAGATCTGCGGCCCGTCCCAGACCCACTGGTTGTGCGGGTAGTGGTTGAAGCCCACGATGTCGATCGCGTCCCGGTCCTCGGCCAGCAGCCAGTCCACGATGGCGAAGGAGCCCTCGTTGTGCCCGGCGGCCAGGCGCGCGGCCTCCGGGTCGCCGGGTTCGGGCACCACGTTGATCAGCGGCTCGGCCACGATCACCGGCTCGCGCGCGCCGGCGCGGCGCAGCTCCGAGACGACGGCGAGGTGGGCGCGGAAGAGCTGGCGCTTCAGGTCGTCGCCGCGGCCCTCCAGCCAGGGCTCGAAATGGCCCATGTCGCCGCCGGCCCAGGCCCAGAAGGACATCTCGTTCACCGGCACCCAGCCGGCCACGGGCGCCCCTTCGTCGCGCAGCAGGCGGACCGCGGCGCGCGCCAGGCGGGCGACGCGGGCGGGAAAGTCCGTCGCCATCACGTCCACGCCCTCGGGGACGCCCCAGTGGCAGATGTCCCACACCACCTCCACGCCGTTGTCGCGCGCGGCACGGATGACCGGCAGCGCGGAGGACCAGTCGAAACGGCCCTCCCGCTGCTCGATCAGGTGCCAGCGCAGCGCCTCGCGCGTGGACAGGATGCCGGTCTCGCGCATCAGCGCGTAGTCGCGCGCCGCGTGCGTGTCGTGCGCGGAACTCGCGATGGTGTCCACGCGCCGCCGGTCGCGCCGGCGATGCGTGGATCCCTCGAAGCCGCCCAGCGCGAAGGAGCGGAACGGCATCAGGCGCGCTCGGCGGAGGCCACCTGGGTCGCGCCGCGCATCGCGCCGCCGCCCTGCGCCGGCAGCAGCCGCTTGGCCGTCGCCAGCGCCTGGCCCACCACCTGGTCCATGTTCATGTAGCGGTAGGTGCCCAGGCGGCCGAGGAAGGTGACGTTGCGCTCCGCATCCGCCAGCGCCTCGTACTTCTTGAACAGCGCCGCGTTGGCGGGGTTGGGGATGGGGTAGTAGGGCTCGCCCTCCGCCATCGGGTATTCGCGGCACAGGCTGGACTTCGCGTGGGCCTGCCCGGTGAGGTGCTTGAACTCGGTGGTTCGCGTGAAGGGCACGCCGGCGGCGGGCTGGTTCACCGTGCCCACCGGCAGCACCCATTCATGGTCCACCGTCTCGTGCTCGAAGCGCAGCGAGCGGTAGGGCAGCGCGCCGTAGCGGTGGCCGAAATAGGCGTCCACCGGGCCGGTGTAGATGATGTGCCCGAACTCGCCCTTCGGCACCTCCGCGAAGTCCACGCCGACCATGGTGGTGATGTTGCGGTGGTCGAGCATGTTCTCGAACATGCGCGTGTAGCCGTGCAGCGGCATGCACTGGTGCTTGTCGGTGAAGTAGCGGTCATCCGTGTTGGTGCGCGTGGGCACGCGCGCCGTCACCGACTTGTCGAGCTGCGAGGGGTCGAGGCCCCACTGCTTGCGGGTGTAGCCTTCGAAGAACAGCTCGTAGAGGCGCTTGCCCACGGCGCCGATCACGAAGTCCTTCGCGGTGCGGACCTCGCCCGTCGGCTCGGCCAGGCTGTCCAGGAAGGACTGCGCCGCGGCGTCGTCGGCCAGGCTGACCTCGAACAGCTTCTCCAGCGTCGTGCGATTGATGGGCATGGGCAGCAGCTGCCCCTCCACCTCCGCCAGCACGCGGTGCTCGTAGGGGCGCCACTGGGTGAAGCGGCTGAGGTAGGCCAGCACCTCGTCGCTGTTGGTGTGGAAGATGTGCGGGCCGTAGCGGTGGATCAGCAGGCCAGACGCGTCCTCGTGGTCGTAGGCGTTGCCGGCGATGTGCTGGCGGCGGTCAACCACCAGCACGCGGTGCCCGGCGGAGGCGATGCGCTCGGCCATCACCGAGCCGGCGAAGCCCGCGCCCACCACCAGGTAGTCGGCCTGGCGCGAGGGCACGACGCGCAGCGCGGGGGCGGAGACGCCGTTGCGCGCGGCGGCGCGGTGGACCAGCGCGGCCATGGCGGCGTGGATGCCGTCCCAGCTCATCGCGTCGAGCATCGAATCCACCTGCGCCTGGCCGGGCAGCGCCGTCCAGCGCAGCGCGCGGTCGCAGGCGGCGACGAAGGCCTCCGCCGAGCCGGCCACCTGCACCGCCTCCATCCCCTCGTAGCGCGAGACGACGTCGGCGACGGGGGTGGAGACGACGGGCTTGCCGCCGGCCAGGTATTCGGGCGCCTTGGTCGGGCTGATGAAGCGCGTCGCCTCGTTCAGCGCGAAGGGCATCAGCGCCACGTCCCAGTTGGCGAGGTAGCCGGGCAGCTCCTTGTAGTCGCGCCCGCCCAGCCAGTGGATGTTGGCGGCGCGCGGCAGCTCCTCCTCGCTCACCTTCACCACGGGGCCGACCATGACCACCTGCCAGTCCGGCCGCGCCGCGGCGACGGCGCGGACCAGATCCAGGTCCAGCCGCTCGTCGATCACGCCGAAGTAGCCCAGGCGCGGGCGGGCCAGCGGGGACTGGTCCGCCGGGTCGGGCAGGCCGGCCAGCGCCTTGGCGAAATGCGCGCGGTCCACGCCCGAGGGGAAGCAATGGATGTTGGCGTGCAGGTGCTTCTTCGCCTCGAAGAGCGAGCGCCCGCCGGTGAACACCACGTCCGCCTCGGCGATCAGGTTGCGCTCCAGCTCCGGCAGGTCGGTGCGGGCGAAGCGGAAGGCGGACAGCTCGTCCATGATGTCGTAGGCCAGCGCCTTCCAGCGGGCGTGCGAGGACCAGGACCGCATGGCCGGCGTGTAGTACCAGGCGATGCCGGGGCCATTGGCCTCCAGCAGCGTGTCGAGCATGGCCGGCAGCGCCTCCTCGCCCACGCCGTGCGGCAAATGCGGGGTGCAGATGGTGACGCCGGTGCGCGGGCAGGGCTGCATGTGCAGGCGCGCCTCGCTCCCATGCACCGGCTCCTCGATGAAGAAGACGGGGCGGGTGCGGGCGAAGCGGGACATGAGATGCTGCGGCCGCTGGAACACGCCACCCCACCGCAGGTGCGAGAAGCAGTAGATCGGCAGGGCATCGGTGCTCGGGCGGGCGGAGCCATCCATGGGTGCGGGTCCTTTGCGGCGTGGGTGGAAACCCGACGCCGGCACGCACGTTCCTCGGCCTTCTGGAGGGCCCGTTCACGCTGGCTGGCGGTGAGTATCCGACAGGCGTGTAACGGTCAGCTTCCGTTCAGGTTGCATGCGCCGCAGCATGAACATGCCTGGAATGTATCATTCCGTACCGAAGCAGCGGTCCCCCGCATCGCCCAGCCCCGGGACGATGTAGCCGCGCCCGTCCAAGCGCTCGTCCAGGGCCGCGGCGATGATGGGGACGTCCGGGTGGGCCGCGCGCAGCGCCTCCACGCCCTCGGGCGCGGCGACGCCGCAGGCGAAGCGCACCGCCGTCGC
>JALHNW010000153.1 GCA_022843345.1 Rubritepida sp.
GCCCTGCCGGAAGGCGCGCAGCGCGTCGCCCTGCGCCAGGCCGCGCTGCTGGCCCTTGCGGGCGACGAGCGCGGGATCGCCGCGCTGCGCCTCAGCCATGGCGGCCGCTTCACCCCCGGCCCGCTGGCCCAGGGCTTCGAGGCGCTGACCGCCGATCCGGTGCGCGGGCTGGCCGACCTGCCGCGCATGGCGCGCGAACTGAATCTCTTCCGGGGATTGGGCCAATGGCGGGAGCCATTGCGGACCGCGGCGCTCCCGGCAGGATGAGTCGCGCGCGCCCCGGGGGGGAGGTCCGCGTTTTTTTCGGGGCGAAAACGCGTGATTTCGTTTGACCCCCGGGGTCGCAGGCCTCATATCCCCCCTCGTTGACCCCCTACGAACCGACGGCCGCGGTGGCCGCACAGCCGTTGGACCCAGGTCTTCTCCCCGTATGAAAGGGTTTGCCCGCATGGACACTCTCGTTCGGCTGGAGGACGCGCTCGCGACCGACGCCACGACCACCGTCTCGCACGGCGAGCAGAAGGACTACTTCGTCGAGCGCAACGGCGTCCGCTACGCCGGCACGCACCTGATCGTTGACCTGTGGGGCGCCACCAACCTGGACGATCCCGGCCACATCGACGCCGTGCTGCGCGAGGCGGCGATCGCCACGGGTGCGACGATCCTGCACGGGCACTTCCACCACTTCTCGCCCAATGGCGGCGTGTCGGGCGTGCTGGTGCTGGCGGAGAGCCACGTGTCCATCCACACCTGGCCGGAGCGGGACTACGCGGCGCTGGACATCTTCGTCTGCGGCGACTGCGACCCCTACAAGGCGATTCCGCACCTCAAGCGCGGCTTCCTGGCCGAGCGCGTGCAGCTCGCCGAGCACAAGCGCGGCCTGATCGGCTGATCCCTCCCACGGGAAGGGATGCGGGGCCGGGCGGCAGCGCCCGGCCCTTTTTCGTGAGACGCGACGGAGACACTTCGATGACGACCGACACCTGGGTGAACGAGACGCTCTACGCCGAATGGGGCCAGCGCTTCCGCGTGGCGCGCGAGCTGGCGCGGGTGAGGAGCGACTTCCAGGACATCATGGTCTTCGAGAGCGAGAGCCACGGCCGCGTCATGCTGCTCGACGGCGTCGTGCAGATCACCGAGCGCGACGAGTTCGTCTACCAGGAGATGCTGACCCACGTGCCGCTGCTGGCGCATGGCGACGCGAAGCGGGTGCTGATCATCGGCGCGGGCGACGGCGGCGTGCTCAAGCGCGTGCTCCAGCACCGCAACGTCGAGCGCGCGGTGAAGGTGGAGATCGACGGCGAGGTGATCCGCCTGGCCAAGGAATTCCTGCCCGCCATCGGCGGCGACGCCTGGACCGACCCGCGCGCCGAGGTGATCGTGGGCGACGGCATCGACTACGTCCGCCAGGCGCCGGCCGGCTCCTTCGACGTGGTGATCGTGGACAGCACCGACCCGATCGGCGTGGGCGAGGTGCTGTTCACGGAAGAGTTCTACGCCAACGCCGCCCGCCTGCTGAGCGACAAGGGGCTGATCGTCAACCAGTGCGGCGTGCCCTTCATGCAGGCCGACGAGCTGCGCGAGACCAACCTGCGCCGCGCCAAGTCCTTCGCCGACACCTGGGCCTACGTCGCCGCGGTGCCGACCTACGTCGGCGGCTTCATGACGCTGGGCTGGGCGGCGAAGGACGCGACGCTGCGCCACCACGACGCGGCCACCATCCGCGCCCGCGCCGAGGCCGCCGGCATCGCCGGGCTGACGCGCTACTGGACGCCGGAGATCCACGCGGGGGCCTTCCACCTGCCGCCCTATATCAGCGAGAACCTGGCCCGCTGATCCCTTGAACCGGCGGGTGGGCGTGCCCATCTGCCGCCTCCTTCCGGCCGCTGCCGCCTCGCGCGCGTGTTTGCGGCGAAGGGCCTGAACCGCCACCGTTGCGCCGCCTCGCGGGGCGTCGCACCGGGTGTTCCCCCGTCACGCGGGGGCGTCGCGGAAGGTCCTCGCCTGGGGCGTGTCCCCGCTCACGTCGCGATCGGCAGCGGCCGGTATCACTCCTCCACCAGGGGCGGCCCGGCCAGCACGCCGCCGTCGATCACCATGCTCTGCCCCGTCATGAAGCCGCTGGCCGCGCTGGCCAGGAAGACGGCCGCGCCGGCGATCTCGTCGGGCTCGCCGATCCGCAGCAGGGGCGTGTCGCGGGTGCGTTTCCGCAGGTTCACCGGGTCCTCCCACAGCGCGCGGGCGAAGTCGGTCTTCACCAGGCCGGGCGCGATGGCGTTCACCCGCACGTTGCGCGGCCCCCATTCCACCGCCAGCGCGCGCGCCAGCTGCATGTCGGCCGCCTTGGACACGCCGTAGATCCCCAGGCGCGGCGAGCCGCGGAAGCCGCCGATGGAGCTGACGATGATCACCGACCCGCCGCCGCGCTCCGCCATGCCCGGGACCGCCATCTGGCACAGCCAGAGGTTCGACCGGACGTTGGAGTTCATGATGCGGTCATAGGCCTCGTCCGGGATGTCCTGGGAGGGGCCGAAATACGGGTTCACCGCGGCGTTGCAGACCAGGATGTCCACTTGCCCGTAGGCGGCGACCGTGGCGTCCACCAGCGCCTGGAGCTCGGGCTTGCGGCCGATGTTGCAGGCCACCGCCATCGCCGTGCCGCCGCGGGCGGTGATCGCGTCCACCACCTCCTGGCAGGCATCCGCCTTGCGGGAGCTGACGACCACGCGGGCGCCGTGCTCCGCCAGCCGCTCGCAGATGGCCCGGCCGATCCCGCGCGAGCCGCCGGTGACGATCGCCACCTTGCCGGACAAGTCGAAGAGCGAGGGCATCACGCAGCCTCCGCCGGGCGGGCCATCGACTCCATCTCGCGCCGCAGCCGCACCGCCTCGCTCCCCTCGTCCAGCGCCACGTCGGATTGGCGCAGCGACGCGCCCTTCGGCACGTCGCGCAGCAGGCGCACCCCGTGGGCCAGGCCGATGGGCAGCGCATCCTCGCGCAGGGCGCGGCTGGCGGGGATGCACTTGCCCCACACCATGGCGCCGCCCTCGCCATCCAGGATCTCGCCGGCCTTCAGGTCGCGCTTGGCGGTGGCCGCCACGTCGCCGCGCCATTCCAGCGAACAGCCCGTGGGCTCGCGCCGCAGCGCCGCGGAGGCGACGGAAACCGCCAGCTCCAGCCCGATCAGGTGGTAGGGGCGCCACAGCGCGGCGTAGCGCCCCGTGTCGTCGGTCCGCACACCGTATTCGCCGAAGCAGCGGCGGATGTAGTCCGTCTCGCCCTCGAAGGTGGCGTAGACGCCCCAGCGCAGGTCGCCGGCCACCGGGCGCTGGTCGCGCTCCAGCGAGGAGATCACCTCCACCATGCCCTTGCGCGGCAGGATGCCGCCCTCGGCCGCCGGGCGCAGCAAATGCGGCAGGTCCTGGACGCCGCAAGGCGGGAACATCAGCCCGTCCTCGGGCGGCTCCAGCCCGGTGGCGTTGGCGATGGCGGCCATCTCGATGCCGCTCTTCGTGCCGTCCAGGAAGGAATTGAACATCTGCGGGTTCATGCCGCCGGCGGCCGCCGCCTCGGGCGTCATGCCGTAGAAGCCCCAGACGGTGTCCGGCGTGCTCTCATGGAAGCGGGGCAGGTATTTCGTGCCCTTGCCGGCCGCCACCACCGGCAGGCCCATGGCGCGGATCGTGTCCACCATCTCGCACACCAGGGCCGGCTGGTCGCCATAGGCCATGGAGACGACGACGCCCGCCTTCGCGGCCCGCGCGGCCAGCGCCGGGCCGGCCAGCACGTCGGCCTCCACGTTCACCATCACGACGTGCTGGCGCGCGGCGATGGCGGCGAGCGCGTGGCGGATGCCGGCGGCGGGGTTGCCGGTGCTTTCCACCACCACCTCGATGCGCGGGTCGTTCACCAGGGACGCATCCTCGGTGACGAAGGTGCCGCCCGAGGCAAGGGCGGCGTCCAGGCTGGCGGCCGCGGCGCGCTCCGGCTCCCAGCCGATGCGCTGGAGGTTCGCCCGCGCCCGCTCCGGCGACAGGTCGGCGATCACCGCCACCTGGATCCCGGGCCGGCGCGCGGCCATGGCCAGGAACATGGAGCCGAACTTCCCGGCGCCAATCACCCCCACGGTGATCGGGCGCCCTTCGGCGGCCCGCCTATCCAGCATGCGCGACAGGTTCATCGGCGCGTCTCCTTCCTCGTTGGGTGCGAGCCTGCCCGCAAAGCGCCGCTCAGGCCAGACGGGCGCGCAGCCAGGCGGCGGCGGCGGCGGTGGCGCGGTCGGTCGCGCCCACCTGGCCCTGGGCGCGCAGGAAGCCGTGCACCGTGCCGGGGAACACCTCCAGCTCCAGCGGCACCCCGGCCTGGCGCAGCTTCTCGGCGAAGGCGTGGTTCTCGCTGGCCAGCACGTCCAGCTCGGCCACATGCAGCAGGGTGGAGGGCAGGCGCGACAGGTCGCCCCGCAGCGGCGAAGCCAGCGGCGAGAGGCGCGCCACCGGGTCGGGGCAGTAGGCGTCCCAGTAGAAGCGCATTTTTTCCAGCGTCAGCCCGTAGCCGCTCGCGAATTCCCGGTAGGAGGGCGTGGCGAGGTCGTGGTCGAACACGCCGTAGTTCAGCAGCAGGCCGCGCAGGGGCACGGGGCTGGCCGATTCCGCGTCCAGCAGCGCGGCGGCGGCGGCCAGGTTGGCCCCCGCGCTGTCGCCGCCCAGCACGATGCGCGCGCCGTCCAGCCCCCAGCAGGCGCCCTCGGCGGCGGCGAGGCGCAGCGCGCCGACGCATTCCTCCAGCGCCTGCGGGAAGACCGCCTCGGGCGACAGGGCGTAGTCCAGCCCCAGCACGGCGCAGCCGGCGGCGGCGGCGTAGGCGCGCATCAGCCGGTCATGCGTGTCCAGCGAGCCCCACACCCAGCCGCCGCCATGCAGGTACAGCAGCACCGGCAGCGCCCCGCCCGCCACCGGCCGGTGCAGCCGCACCAGGGTGCGCCGGCCACGGATCGGCCACCACAGCTCGCGCGTCTCGGCCATCTGCGGCCCGCCCTCGGCCAGCGCCTCCTGCGGGCCGTCGTTCAGCCGGCGCAGCGGCTCGAAGGGGAGGGAGCGCGGCGGGCTGGGCAGGGGGATGGGCGCCATCCGCGCCTCCATCCGCGCGGTGAAGGCGGCCATCTCGGGGTCGAGGCGCGGGTCGTTCGGCATGGCGCCATGCTGCGCGCGGGCAGCGCGGGAGGCAAACCGCCGTTATCCTGCCGCCATGTCCCTGATCCTCACCGGCCTGCCGGGCGCGGGCTTCCGCGATGCCGCCCTGTTCCGCCCGCGCAGCGTGCGGCTCTGGGCCGATCCGTCCCTGCCCGAATCGGCCATCCTGCGCCGCAACCTGGAGGCCGGCGGCTTCGCGGGCCGCCTGGTGCTGGAGGGCGAGCCGGACACGCCGCCCGACGTCACCGTGCTC
>JALHNW010000154.1 GCA_022843345.1 Rubritepida sp.
CGGCCGAAGTGCCATTCGGCCCGAGCCCTTAGCCGTTTCCCTCCAGGGCCACGGCGGCGACCGGTCCGGTGGCGCGGTCCCAGAAGGCGGCCGCCATCTCGTCCATGTCCATCAGCCGCTCTACGGCCTCGGGCGAGAGCGGCAGCGGATTGCCGGCGGCGTCGCCGACGCCCTCCCAATCGGTGACGGCGTGGCGGGCCAGCGCCTTGACGAGGAAGGCGAAGGCGAGACCGCGGGCCATGTCGGGGTCGAGGTCGGCCTCCGCGGCCCGCAGCGCGCCGAGGCGCCGGGCGGAGCCGGCCTGGGCGGCGGCCATGACGGCGGTGGTGACGGGGCGGATTTCCACGCGGACGCCGCGCGGCAAGTCGAGCCAGTACGGCTCGACCGGGAGGTCGAGGGTGAGCATGTGCAACTTCGTCCTTCAGACTGAATGTGAGTCGCCCCAGCGGCACAGCAGCGCTGCGCTTGGGCGATGATGAGCACTATTCACTATTCTGCTAGCCAGCCGCGGCCCGAATGAATCGCGGCGTCTGACCCAAAGCAGCCCCCCACCACCTGCGGTTCAGCGTTGCTTGCGCAGACGGGTAGGCCGCTGGGATTTGCCGGCCGGGTTCGACGCCTGCAGGTGCCCGGTGGGAAGTGCCGTCGTGTACTTCACCTGCTCCAGCGCAAAGGAGGAACGGAGGTTGGCGACGCCTGAGATGGTTGTCAGGTGGTCGACGACGAAGCGGTGATATTGCGCTAGGTCTTCGACGACGACACGCAGCAGGTAGTCCGCGTCGCCGCTCATCAGGTAGCATTCCATAACTTCCGGCCGGCGCGCGATGCGCGCCTGGAAGGCCCGCAGCGCCGCCTCGTTCTGCTTCTCCAGGGTCACCTGCACGAAGACATTCACGTTGAGATGGAGCGCAACCGGATCGACGACCGCAACGGAACGCTGGATCACGCCGCTGCTGCGCAGCTCCTCCAGCCTGCGCCAGCAGGAGGAGGAGGTCGCGCCGGCGGCCGTGGCCAGCTCCGCCAGGCCGATATCGCTGTTCGCTTGCAGCAACTCGATGATGCGGATGCTGAGTGGGTCGAGCCCCTCTGAAATTCTTTTCCGCAAGGCAGCCATTCTCCGCGAAAGATTCTCGCATGTGGCGGAATGTGGGGCCCGTTTGCAAGCCTTTGCCGCCGCGCCGCGCCTAGGCTTGCCGCCGGAGGTCGCCACGCCATGCTCGATACCATCACCCAGACCAGCACCCGCATGACGGAGGCGCGGATGCTCGCCGCGCTCGAGCGGAAGATCCTCTGGCTTTCATCCTGGACCGTCCATAACGCTAACCACCTCCGTCCCAACGTCGATGGCGTGAAGGTCGGCGGGCACCAGGCCTCCTCCGCCTCGGTCGCCGCGATCATGACGGCGCTGTATCTCGGCGTGCTGCGGCCGGAGGACCGCGTGGCGGTGAAGCCGCATGCCTCGCCCGTCTTCCACGCCATCCAGTACCTGCTCGGCAACCAGTCGCGGACGCAGCTCGAGCGCTTCCGCGCCTTCGGCGGCGCGCAGTCCTACCCGTCCCGCACCAAGGACCATGACGACGTGGATTTCTCCACGGGTTCGGTCGGCCTCGGCGCGGCGCAGACGATCTTCGCCAGCCTGGTGCAGGACTACCTGCGGCTGCACGGATTGGGCGGCACCGGTCCGGAAGGCCGGATGATCGCCATCGTCGGCGATGCCGAGATGGATGAGGGCAACATCTACGAGGCGCTGCTGGAAGGCGCCCGCCACGGGCTGCGCAACACCTGGTGGGTGGTGGACTACAACCGCCAGAGCCTGGATGCCGTGATCGGTGACGGCCTGAACGACAAGATCCTCGGCACCTTCACGAACATGGGCTGGGACGTGGTGGTGCTGAAGCATGGCCTGCTGCAGCAGGCAGCCTTCGCCGAACCTGGCGGCGATCGGCTGCGCGCCTGGATCGACGCCTGCCCGAATGCGCTCTACGCCGCGCTCACCTTCCAGGGCGGCGCGGCCTGGCGCCGGCGGCTCGAGGAGGAGCTGGGCGATGGCGGCAGCGTCTCCGCTTTGCTCGCGCGGCGCAGCGACGCGGAACTGGCGGCGCTGATGACCAACCTCGGCGGCCACGACATCGGGCTGCTGCTCGAGGCCTTCCGCGGCGTCGGGCACGACCGCCCGGTCTGCTTCCTCGCCTACACGATCAAGGGCATGGGCCTGCCGCTGGCCGGGCACAAGGACAACCATGCGGGGCTGCTGAACCCCGAGCAGATGGCGGCCTGGCGCGCCAGCATGGGCATCCGCCCCGGGCGTGAGTGGGCCCTGGCCGAGGGCCTCGAGATCGAGGAGGCGGAGCTGCGGCACTTCCTGGCCGCGGTGCCCTTCAATCGGCGCGGCCCGCGTCGGCTGGCCGCACCCGCGCTGCCCGTGCCCGAGAGCATTGCCGTGGAGCCGCAGGCGACGACATCCACCCAGGCAGGCTTCGGCCACCTGATGCACGCGCTGGCGCGCAGCGACGCGCCGATCGCCGACCGCATCGTCACCACCAGCCCGGATGTCACGGTCTCCACCAATCTCGGCGGCTGGGTCGGCCGGCGCGGCCTTTTCGCGCGGGAGGCGCGGGGCGACATCTTCCGCGAGGAGAAGATCCCCTCCGCCTTCCGCTGGGAAGCGGGGCCGCGCGGACAGCATGTCGAGCTTGGCATCGCCGAGATGAACCTGTTCCTGATGCTCTCGGCGCTTGGCCTGTCGGACAGCCTGTTCGGCGAGCGCCTGATCCCCGTCGGCACGCTGTACGACCCCTTCGTCTGCCGCGGCCTCGATGCGATGAACTACGCCTGCTACCAGGATGCGCGCTTCATCCTGGCGGGCACGCCATCCGGCATCACCCTGGCGCCGGAGGGGGGCGCGCACCAATCCATCGGCACGCCGCTGATCGGGATGGCGCAGCCCGGCCTCTCGACCTTCGAGCCCGCCTTCGTGGACGAGCTGGCGACCATCCTGCGATGGTCGCTGGGCCATGTGCAGGCGCCGGGTGCCGAGGGCGGATCGGTCTATCTGCGGCTGTCGACCCGGCCGGTCGAACAGCCCCGGCGCGCCATGACGCCGGCGCTGGCCGAGGCGGTGGTGGCCGGCGGCTACTGGCTGCGCGAGCCCGGGTCGAACTGCGCCGTCGCCATCGCCTATGCCGGCGCGGTGGCGCCGGAGGCGATTGCCGCCGCGGGCCGGCTGGCCGGCCTCAGGCGTGATGTCGGCGTGCTGGCCGTGACCTCCGCCGACCGCCTGTTCGCGGGATGGCGCGCGGCGGAGACGGCGCGCATGGCGGGGGAGGAGGCGCCGCCCAGCCATGTCGAGCAGCTGCTGCGGCGCCTGCCGCGGCATTGCTGCCTGGTGACCGTGGCGGACGCCCATCCCGCCGCGCTCGGCTGGCTCGGCAGCGTGGAGGGGCATCGGACCAAGGCGCTCGGCGTGGATCGCTTCGGCCAGAGCGGCAGCGTCGCCGACTTGTACGGCGAATACGGCCTGGACACGGGCGCCATCCTGCGCGCCGCCCAGCTCGGCTCGCCCGGTCCGCGCCTGGCATGACGCCGGCGCTGCGCCCTCCCGGGACCGCTGCGTCCGCCCTCGACCTCATCGGCAGGACGCCGCTGGTCGCGCTGGACCGTGTCCATTGTGGACCCGGGCAGATCGTCGCCAAGGCCGAGTTCATGCAGCCTGGGGGCAGCGTGAAAGACCGTGCCGCCCGCGCAATCCTCCTTGCCGCGCGGTCGGACGGAAGGCTGCTCCCCGGTGCGCCGGTGGTCGAGATGACGAGCGGCAACATGGGCGCGGGCCTGGCGGTCGCCTGCGCCGCGCTCGGCCACCCGCTCGTCGTCACGATGTCCGCCGGCAACAGCCAGCAACGCGCCCGCATGCTCGAGGCGCTCGGCGCCGAGGTGAGGCTCGTGCCGCAGGTTGACGGGGTTCCGGGGCAGGTGACCGGCGCCGACATTGCCGCGGCTGCGGAGTCCGCGCGGACCCTCGCCGCTGAGCGGGGTGGCTTCTATGTCAACCAGTTCCACGCCTCCGAAGGCGTGCGGGCGCATGAGGAGACGACCGGTCCGGAGATTTGGGACCAAGCCCGTGGTCATGTGGATGGCTGGGTCGCGTGCGTCGGGACCGGCGCGACCTTCCTCGGCGTGGCTGCCGCCCTTCGGCGACGAAACCCTAGCCTGTTCTGCGCGGCGGTCGAGCCGGCGGGATGCCAGCCCCTTGCCGGCTTGGCCGTCGTAAAGGCGCGTCACCTATTGCAGGGGACGGGATACGGCAGCGTGCCAGCGCATTGGGATGCCGGCTTGGCGGATACAACCATTTCCGTCACGGATGATGAGGCCGAACACTGGCGCCACCTTCTAGCGACGCGCGAAGGGCTGCATGTCGGCTACTCCGCGGCCGCCAATGTCTGTGCGGCTGCCATGCTCCTGAAGGCAGGTCGCCTGCCGCCCACCGCCGTTGTCGCGACCGTGCTCTGCGACACCGGCCTAAAGTACTGACGACGGCCTACGCAGGAAGTCCCACCTGCGTCGCGAAGGCCCGCGCGGCAGAACGTCTATCAAGGGATTTTTTGCAATGCCAAGGGGCATGGCTCTGGCGAACGTCGCCTATGCAAGAGTCTGCTCACCGCCCAACGCCTTACTCAGGCAGCGCAGGGGGCTTCACGCGTACTCCGTCCCCGCCTGCTGGTTCCGCAGCACCGCCGTCATCATGCGCGTCGCCGTCGCGTTGAAGGCGGCGCGGAAATCGAAGCTGGCCTCCACCCCAGCTGGCCCTTCGATCGGCGTCTTGGCGAGCGCCAGATAGACCTCGTGCAGCGTGATGGTCAGGCTTCGGTTGGCGTCGATCGTGAAGGCCAGCGCGAACTCCGCCGAGGTGCCGGCCTGCGCCTGGGCGAGGAGCGTGGTGTTCTCGAAGCGCACGGTGATCTGGCCGGTGCAGCGCGCGATGCCGGGGTCCACGCCCTCGACGCGCCGATCGGCGCGGATGGTGCGCACCGCTTCCATCCCATTGGTGTAGGTGAGCCGCGCACCGGTGACCTGGGCCAGCGCCGCGCCACCACGGGTGATGGAGCCCTGGGCCTTGTTGAAGGCGGTATAGGCCGCGCTGGTCGGCGTGCCACCTGACGTGGCACCCGTCCGCACCGAGCCCTGGCCGAGCAGCCCGAAGGTGGCGGTGGCCGCGCCAGAGGGAGAAAAATCCAGCTCCAGCGTGTCGGCGCGCACGCCCGTGCACACGTCGAAGGACGGCACATCTGGGTAGCCGATCTCCATCGCGTTGCTCGGCAGCGCGGCCGCGCCCGAGCCGAAGGTGTGGATGAAGTTGGTGGTGCCGGTGGTGATCGGCGCGCCGAGCAGCAGCCGCAGCCAGTGGCCGAT
>JALHNW010000155.1 GCA_022843345.1 Rubritepida sp.
GGCGTGCTGGCGGGGATCGGCCTGTCGGCGCTTGCCATGTTCGCCGCGGCGTGGGGGCTGTTGCCGCCGGTGCAGGGCGCGCTGGTGCAGGAGGGCATTGACGTGGCGGTGATTCTCAACGCCCTTCGCGCGCTGAACGACGGGAGAGAATGAACATGCCGCAGGTCAGGCGCCTCGCCATCCTCGACGACTACCAGGGCGTGACCCTGGGCCTCGGTCCCTGGGACCGGCTGCCCCATGTGCAGACGGCGGTGTTCCGCGACACCCTGGCGGACGAGGACGCCATCGCCGCCCGCCTGGCCGGCTTCGACGCGGTGCTGGCGATGCGCGAGCGGACGCCCTTCCCCGCTTCCCTGCTCGCGAAGCTGCCCGACCTGCGCCTGCTCATCACCACCGGCGAGCGCAACCGCGGCATCGACGCCGCCGCCTGCGCCGAGCGGGGCGTGACCTTCTGCGGCACGCCCTCCTTCGGCGCGCCGACGGTGGACCTGACCTGGGCGCTGATCCTGGGCCTGGCGCGGCGAATCCCCGAGCAGCAACAGGCGCTGCGCGACGGCAGGTGGCAGACCGCCGTCGGGATGGGGCTGGAGGGGAAGACGCTGGGCCTGCTGGGCTTCGGCAAGCTGGGGCGGCGCGTCGCCGCGGTGGGCGCGGCGCTGGGCATGCGCGTGGTGGCGTGGAGCGCCAACCTGACGGAAGACGCCGCCCAGGCCGGCGGTGCCGCGCTGGTGACGAAGGAGGCGCTGTTCCGCGAGGCCGACGTGGTCTCCATCCACTACATCCTGTCCGACCGCTCGCGCGGGCTGGTGGGGGCCGCGGAATTCGCGCTGATGAAGCCGGGCGCCTTCCTGGTGAACACCTCGCGCGGGCCGATCGTGGACCAGGACGCGCTGCTGGCCGCGCTGCACGAGGGGCGCATCGGCGGCGCGGGCATCGACGTGTTCGACGTGGAGCCGCTGCCCGCCGGCCACCCTCTGCTCGCCGCGCCGCGCACCCTGCTGACGCCGCACCTTGGCTACTCCACCGAGGAGAATTACCGCGCCTACTTCGCCGGGGCCGTGGAGGCGATCGAGGCGTTTGAGGCCGGCGCGCCGGTGCGCGTGATCACGGGCTGATTGCCCGCTCCCGCGCCGCCCCCTGCCCGCGCCTTGGGCAGGGGGCGCGCCGCAACGCCCGAAGCGCCCCATTTCGGGCGTTGCGCCCGCCGGCCCGGCCCGCGAGTTTCGCCCCGTCCGAACACCCGGGGAGACTCCGCCATGAGCCTGCATCGCCGCACCCTGCTGGCCGCCGCCGCGGCCGGGAGCCTCGCCACGCCGGCCATCGTCGCCGCGCAGGGCACGCGGGTGAGGATGGGCGCGCTGCGCCTCATCCACTCGATCACGCCCTTCTTCTACGAGCGCTTCATGCCCGAGGGCATGACGGTGGAGGTCATCCCCTTCGAGAGCCCGACCGAGGGCAAGAACGCCGTCGTCACCCGCAGCGTGGATTTCGGCGCCTTCGGCGTCGCCGCCGGCATCCTGGGGGCCGCGGCGCGCGAGCCGGTCACCGTCATCGGCTCCTGCTGCGACAAGGGCATGGCCGTGGTGTCGCGCAAGGACGGCCCGGTGAACGCGCTGGCCGACCTGCGCGGCCGGCGCGTGGGCATCTGGCCGGGCTCGACGCAGGAGGTGTTCATCCGCGAGCGCCTGCGGATGGAGGGCATGACCATCCGCGACATCCAGTCCATCCGCGTGAGCTTCAGCGAGATGCACGCGGCGCTGGCCCGCGGCGACATCGACGCCTACGTCGGCGCCGAGCCGGGGCCGGGGATCAGCGTCGTCAGCGGCATCGGCAAGATCGTGGAATTCCCCTACTCCACCCCAATGGGCACGCTGAACATGGTGTTCGCCACCCACTTCGAGACGACGCAGCGCAACCCGCAGCTCTGCGCCGCCATGATGCGCGTGCACCGCCGCGCCAGCGACTTCGCCAGCACCAACAAGGCCGCCGCCATCGAGATGGCCATCGCGCGCCTGGGCATGAACCGCGCCGCGCTGGAGGTGAGCATCGAGAACGTCGAGCTGAACTGGCGCATGACGCCGCAGATGATCGAGCGCAGCCGCACCTACGCGCAGCACATGTTGGAGCTCCAGCAGATCCGCGCCCTACCGGACTTCAACACCTTCTTCAACACGCGCTTCAGCGACGACGAAGCGCGGACCGCCTGAATGGACGCGGCGCGGCTTCGCGTGGCGGGCCTGGCACTCGCCGCGCCGCTCCTCTTCCTGCTGTTCTGGCACGTCTCGACGGCGGGGCGGTCCTTCAGCCTGATCCCGCCGCCGCTGGAGGTCGGGCGCCAGCTCTGGGACCTCGCCTTCGGCGGCGTGTGGGACGACCTGTATTCGGGCACGCTGGCCGAGCATGCCTTCGCTTCCGTCAGCCGCGTCTATGGCGGCTTCCTGCTGGCCGCCGCCTGCGCGCTGCCGCTGGGCATGCTGATCGGCCGCATCCGCCTGGTGCGCGAGGCGCTGGACCCCACGCTCCAGCTCATGCGCCCGATCCCGGTCACCGCCTGGCTGCCGCTGGCCATGATCGTCTTCGGCATCGGCCCGCGCTCGGCCTTCTTCCTGGTGTTCCTCGGCGCGTTCTATCCCATCCTGGTCAACACCATCTTCGGCGTCCGCAACGTGGAGGGGCGGCTGTTCGAGGCCGCCGCCATGCTGGGCGTCTCGCCCTCCGCCGTGTTCTGGAAGGTGGTGCTGCCGGCCTCGCTGCCCTCCATTTTCACCGGGCTGCGGCTTGGCCTGGGCTTCGCCTGGGTGGTGATCGTGGTGGGCGAGATGACGGGCGTGCAGACAGGGCTGGGCGCCATCATCATGGAGGCGCGCCAGTTGAGCCGCACGGAGATCGTCATCAGCGGCATGATCGCCATCGGCCTGCTCGGCTACGCCTCGGATGCGCTGGTGCAGGCGCTGGGCCGCCGGCTGCTGCGCTGGAGCCCCCAGCATGGCTGACATCCCCCTGCTGTCGGTGGAGGGCGTCACCAAGCGCTTCTCCTTCAACGGCGCGCCGATCACCGCGCTGGAGGGCGCGAACCTCGCCATCCGCAAGGGCGAGTTCGTCTGCCTCATCGGCCCCTCGGGCTGCGGCAAGTCCACCCTGCTGCGGATGGCGGGCGGGTTCGAGACGCCGAGCGAAGGCGCCCTTCGCATGTGGGGCGCGCCCGTCACGGCGCCGGGGCCGGACCGCGGCATGGTGTTCCAGGACTACGGCCTGTTCCCCTGGTTGACGGTGGCCGGCAACATCGGCTTCGGCCCCGCCGCCCGCGGCCGCCCGCGCGCCGAGGTGGCCGAGACCACCCGCCGCTTCGTCGAGATGGTGGGCCTCACCCGCTTCGCCGGCGCCTATCCGCACCAGCTCTCGGGGGGCATGAAGCAGCGCGTCGCCATCGCCCGCGTGCTGGCGAACGAGGCCGAGCTGGTGCTGATGGACGAGCCCTTCGGCGCGCTGGACGCCATGACGCGCGAGAACCTCCAGCGCGAATTGCTCGAGATCTGGGCGCGCACGAAGCTGACGGTGATCTTCGTCACCCACGCCATCGAGGAGGCGATCCTGCTGGCAGACCGCATCGTGGTGATGTCCACCAACCCGGGCCGCATCGTGGCGGATGAGGCGGTGGCCCTGCCCCGCCCGCGCGACCCCACCAGCCCGGAGTTCAACGCGCTGCGCCGGCATTTCTCCGCGATGCTCGGGAGCCACCATTGAAGCCCGCCGACCGCCTGGACTACGCCGCCCCCTTCGACCGCCCCCCGCGCCCCGGCCCGGACGGCGCGAAGGTCCTGGTCTTCCTCGTCGTCAACGTGGAGGAATGGGGCATCGAGCGCCCGATGCCCCGCCAAGTGCTGCCCGCGCCGACCAACGCGCCGGTGCTGCCCGACCTCGCCAACTGGGCGTGGCACGAATACGGCATGCGGGTAGGCTTCTGGCGCATCCTGCGGGCCTGCGAGGCGCGCGGCATCCGGCCCACCCTGTCGGTCAACGGCCGCGTCTGCACCGCCTATCCCCGCGTGGCGGAGGCGGCGCGCGACGCTGGCTGGGAGTTCATGGGCCACGGCTTCCGCCAGGTGCCCGCACATGCCCTGCACGACCAGGACGGCATGATCCGCGAGACGGTGGCCGCCATCAGGGAGTGCACCGGCACGGCGCCGCGCGGCTGGCTCGGCCCCGGCCTGACCCAGACGCTGGAAACGCCGGACCTGCTGGCGAAGCACGGCATCCGCTGGTGCGCCGACTTCGTGGTGGATGACGTGCCGGTGCCGATCCGCACCGCGCACGGCCCCCTCTGGTCCATGCCCTATTCCGTCGAGCTGAACGACATCCCCATGATGATGGTGCAGCACCATGCGGCGGAGGAGCTGCACGGACGCGGCATGGCGCAGCTCGACCGGCTGCTGGCGGAGGCCGGCACCGAGGGCTGCAAGGTGATGGGCCTGGCGGTCCACCCCTACATCTCCGGCGTGCCGCACCGCATCGGCGTGCTGGAGCGCCTGCTGGACGCCATTGCCAGCCGCCCCGGGGCGGTGTTCGCTCAGGGCAGCGAGATCCTGGGATGGTGGGAGCGGGGATGATCGACGGTTGGGCGGCGCTGACGCGGCGCGAGCGGGACGCGGCCTACAACAACACCGAGGCCGTGCCCGACAGCGCGGCGCTGATCGAGGAGCGCAACGCCGCCTCCGCCGCCTTCCGGGCGAGCGCGAAGGCGACGCTGGACATCCCCTTCGGCGACACCGCGCGCGAGGCCTGGGACGTCTTCCACGGCCCGTCCGAGGCGGCGCCGACGCTCGCCTTCATCCACGGCGGCTACTGGCAGCGCAACCGGCGCGAGGACTTCGCCATCCTCGCCGAGGGCGCGCTGGCGATGGGCTGGAACGTCGCGCTCTGCGGCTACACCCTCGCGCCCGAGGCGACGATGGAGCGCATCTGCTGGCAGGTGATGCGCGCGCTGGACGCGCTGGCGCCGCGCCTTGCCGGGCCGCTGGTGCTGTCGGGCTGGTCCGCCGGCGGGCACCTGGCGGCGATCGGGGCGGAGCACCCCTCCGTCTCCGCCGCGCTGTGCGTCAGCGGCATCTACGAGCTGGGCCCGATCCGCGACACCTACCTGGATGCCGCGCTGAAGCTGACCGACGAGGAGATTTCCGACCTCTCGCCGATCCGCCGCCCGGCGGTGATGAAGCCCCTCTGCGTTGCCTATGGCGGCACGGAGCTGCCGGCGCTGCGCCAGCATTCGCGCCACTTCCACGGCATGCGCGCCGATGCCCAGGCGCCCGGCCCGCTGCTGCCCATCCCCGGCGCCGACCACTTCCGCGTGCTGGACGCGCTGCGCCGGCCTGGCGGCGCCTTGCTGCGCGCGGCCGGGGAC
>JALHNW010000156.1 GCA_022843345.1 Rubritepida sp.
GGGGCCGCGAACGGCGCCAGCGCCGCGGCCACCGCCGCGGCCAGCGCCGTGGGGTCGGGCTCCGTGAAGCCGCCCTCGCGCGGGACCCATCGCGCCATGGCGTCGCCCGCCAGCCCGCCGAACACCGTGCTGTTGGCCACGCCGTTGCCGCCCAGGCGGTTCGCGCCGTGCACGCCGCCGGTGTCCTCGCCCGCGGCGAACAGGCCGGGCAGGGCGGTCCTGCCATCCGCGCCGAACTCCACGCCGCCCATCATGTAGTGGGCGGTGGGCACCACCGGCACGCGCCCGGCGGCCAGGTCGAAGCCCATGTCGGCGCAGCGCTCCACCATGCCCTTGAACTGCCGGCGCACCTTGTCGGGGCCCAGGTGACCCATCTCGATCCACAGCCCGCCCTCGGCGTTCACCCGCCCGGCCTGGATCTCGCGCTCCATCGAGCGGGACACGATGTCGCGCGTCGCGCGTTCGCCGCGCCCGTCGTAGCGGTGCATGAAGCGCTCGCCGTCGCCGTTCAGCAGGTATCCGCCCGCACCCCGCAGTCCTTCCTCGATGATGGTGCCGCTCATGCGCGTGCCCGGCCCGGCCAGCACGCCGGTCGGGTGGAACTGCACCATCTCCATGTCGCGCAGGGGCAGGCCCGCGCGCAGCGCCATCGCCATGCCGTCGCAGGACTTGTCGCCGGACGGCGTGTGGTAGCGGTACATGGACGGCCCGCCGCCGGTCGCCAGCAGCACCGCCTTCGCCTGCACCAGCACGAAGCCGCCGCGCCGGATGTCCAGCAGCAGCACGCCCGCCAGCCGCGCGCCGTCGCGCGTGGGCAGCAGCGCCAGCGCCCGGTGCTCCTCCAGCCGCGCGATGCCGGCCACCCAGGCCTGCTCGGCCAGGCGCGAGATGATCTCGATGCCCGTCAGGTCGCCCTTGTGGACCGTGCGGTCGAAGGTCTGCCCGGCGAAGGCCTTCTGGTGGATGGTGCCGTCGGCGTTGCGGTCGAAGAAGCAGCCCCAGCGGTTCTCCAGCTCGCGGATGCGGCGCTGCGCGCCCGTCACCAGCTCCCAGGCCAGGTCCTGGTCGTTCAGCCACTTGCCGCCGTCCAGCGTGTCCATGAAGTGGCGCTCGGCGGAATCGCCCTCGGCGAGCGCGACGTTGTAGCCGCCCTGCACCATGCGCGTGCAGCCGGACTTGCCCAGCAGCCCCTTCACCGCGACGGTCACGGACAGTTCGGGGTTGGCCGCCTTGGCGTGCAGCGCCCCCAGCAGCCCGGCTCCGCCCGAGCCCAGCACCAGCACGTCGGTGCGGATGCGCTTTATCATGGCGACACGCCCATCTTCGCCAGCACCGCCGCGCGCCGCGCCGCCACGCCCGCGTTCACGTCGCGGTACAGGCTGCCGCCGTGCGCATCCATCCCCACGATCAGCGGCCCGAAGCCCTGGATGGCGAAGCGCCACAGGCTCTCGGGGTTCAGGTCGTCGAGGTCAACGTCCTCGATGGCGGTGATCCAGGTGGTTTCCAGCGCCGCCGCGCCGCCGATCACGGCGAGGTACGCGCCGCCCAGTTTCTGGAACGCCCGCTGCGATTCCTCCCGCAGCCCGCCCTTGCCGATGATCAGGCGCACGCCCTCGCGCTCCATCAGCGGCCGCGTGAAGCGCTCCATGCGGTCGGAGGTCGTGGTGCCGATGCACACCGCCTCGTAGCCGGCCTGGTTGGTGGCGCCGCGCTCCACGCGCCGCACGTTGGGCGCGGTGTGGATCACGGCATGGCCGCGCAGGTCCAGGCGCGTGCGGCGGCCGCCATCGAACATGGCGATCTGCGTGGCGTCGCGGATGCCGAACAGCGTGCGCTCCAGCGTCACCGTGTCGCCGGCGCGCAGCGCGCGCACCTGCGCCTCGTCGGCCGGCATGTGCAGGGCGTGGTGCGTCACGAGCCGATCTCCACGCCCTGCTCCGTGAACCGCGCCCGCGCGCGGCGCGCCGAGTGGCATTGCACGTTCACCGCCACCGGGTTCATCGTGATGTGGGTGTGCGCCAGCTCCACGTGCACGGCGAAGGCGGTGGAATCGCCGCCCAGGCCTTGCGGGCCGATGCCCAGCGCGTTCACCGCCTCGCCCAGCTCCACCTCCAGCGCCGCGCCGTGCGCGTCCGCGCAGCGCGTGCCCAGCGGGCGCGTCGCCGCCACCTTGGCCAGGTGCATGCACACGTCGCTGGTGCCGCCCAGCCCCACGCCGAGGATCGTCGGCGGGCACACCTTGCCGCCGGCGCGGATCGCCGCATCCACCACGAAGCGCTTGATGCCCGCCACGCCGTCGGCCGGGATCAGCATGGCGAGGAAGGAGCCGTTCTCCGAGCCCGAGCCCTTGGGGATCATCTCGATCTCGAGCACGCCGGCCTCCTCCACGAAGGCCAGGTTGATCACCGGCACGCCGATGCCGCAGGAATCATGCCCGTTCACCCGCGTCAGCGGATGCACCACGGAACTCCGCAACGGGTGCTCGCGCGTCGCCCGCGCCGTCCCGCGGCGGATCGCCTCCGTCAGCGCCCAGCCATCCACCGCCACGCCCTGGCCGATGGCGACGTTGAAGATCGGGATGCCGGTGTCCTGGCAAAGCAGGTTGTCCGTGCGCTCCGCCACCGCGATGTTCTCGATCATGGTGGCGAGCACGGAGCGCGCCAGCGCATCGCCCTCGCTGGCGTCCAGCCGGGCGAAGCCCTGCTTGATGTCGTCCGGCAGCACCTTCAGCGCGCGGATGTAGAGGAGCTTGGCCACCTCCTCCACCGCATCCATGGCGACGTGCAGCATGCGTTCCTCCCGTCAGACGAGCAGCGACAAGCCCGAGGCCAGCAGCAAAGCCAGCAGCACGAGCCGGAACCCGCCCTGCGGCAGGTGGTGGAAGGCGCGCAGCCCCAGCAGCATCCCCGCCACCATGGCCGGCATGGCCCAGGCGGTCAGCATCAGCGCCTCGCGCGTGAAGAAGCCGCCATAGGCCAGGAAGGGCAGGGTGAGCCCCTGCATGGCGACGATGAAGGGCTGGAGCAGGCCGCGCGTGTCCTCCTTGCTCCATTCCTGGGCATCCGCCCACATGCCCGGCAGCGCGCCGACATAGCCGCCGATGCCCCCCAGCACGCCCGAGGCCAGCGCCACCCCTGCATCCGCCGCCGGCCCGCCGGCCACCCGCGGCGCCGGCATCCGCAGCCCGATGCGCGCCAGCATCCAGCCGGCATAGACCACCAGCAGCAGCCCCACGCCCGCCGTCATCGGCCGCGCCGGCACGCTGGCCAGCAGCCAAACCCCCAGCGGCAGTCCCGGCAGCGCCCACAGCACGAAGCGCCGCAGCCGCGCCCAGTCCACGTGCCACCACACCGCCTTGAGCGCGAGCGACTGCACGAGGAAGGAGCCCATCACCAGCACCGGCGCCGTCGTGGCCGGCGGCAGCAGGTGCAGCAGGATCCCCGCGCCCACCAGCACGAAGGCGAAGCCCGCCATGCCGGCGCAGAAGGCCGCGACGAAGCAGGCCCCCGAGAGGATCAGCGTGTCAGCCCACATGCAGCAGGAACATCATGCCGATGCCGAAGGCGAAGCCGGCGGATGCCGCCACCAGATCCTTCTGCCGGTGCCGCCAGCCCAGGAACTCCAGCGCCATCACCCGCAACCCGCCGGCCAGGTGCAAGGCCAGCAGCACCACCAGCCCCCATTCGGCCAGCGTGAAGAGCGGGTGGTCCACCAGCCGCAGGAAGCCGTCCAGCGCGGCCGCGCCGTGGATCGCCTGGCCCAGCGCCCAGAAATGCAGCGGCAGGAACAGCGCCAGCGCCACGCCCGAGGCACGGTGCAGCACGAAGCCCCAATAGGCCGGGTGCCGCCGGTCACGCATGGTACAGCCCCCAGGCGGCGCGGATGCCCAGCGCCGCCGTCAGCGCCCCGATCGCCAGCCACGTCGCATCCCAGCGCAGCCCGCGCCAGCCCAGCCACTCCGCGGCCACGTTGCGCAGCCCGACCGCCCCGTGCAGCCCGGCTGCCAGCGCGAAGACGGCGTAGAAGAGGAGCCACCCCTCCGCACCGCGCGTGCGGCCCAAGATCTCCGCCGCCGACAGCCCGCCGCGCACCGCGTAAAGGATGGTGGCGAGGTGGGCCGCCACCGCCAGCGCCAGCACCGCGGCGGTGACGCGCTGGATGGCCCACAGCCTCATGCCAGCCCCCAGAAGATGGTGCGCTTCAGCCCGGCGATGGCGCCGGAGGGGTCGAGCCCCTTCGGGCAGCGCTCCGTGCAGCCTTGCGTCGAATGGCAGGAATGGCAGCCGGCATCGCCCGCCACGGCGCGCAGACGGCCCGCGCGCGCGCCGTCGCGCTCGTCGTTCACCAGCGTCCAGGCGCGGTTCATCGCCGCCGGGCCCAGGTAGTCCGCATTCCACGACACGATGTCGCAGGAGGCGTAGCAGACGCCGCAGCCGATGCACTCGATGCCCGCATCCGCTTCGCGCCGCTGCGGCGAGGCCGGCGGGACCACGGCGAACTCGGCAGGCACCACGCCGTCCTTCGGCACGAACTGCCCGCCCGCGCGCGACCACTTCTCGAAGAAGGGCGCCATGTCGGTGACCAGGTCGCGGATCACCGGCAGGTTCGCCAAGGGCCGCAGTTCCAGCACGCCATCCGCGCCGACCACGCGCGAGACATGCGTGCGGCAGGTCCATCGCGCCACGCCGTTCACCTCCATGGCGCAGGAGCCGCACATGCCCACCCGGCAGGCGAAGCGGTAGGCGAGGTCCGGCGCCTGCTCGCGCTGGATCTCGGTGACCACGTCCAGCACCGTCTGGCTGGCGCGGGCGGCGACGGCGTATTCCGCCATGCCGCCGTCGCGTTGGATACGGACCTTCATGGCGCGATCCTGCCCCCGGCTTGAGTCTTGTACAAGACCGGGGCAGGCTGCCGCCATGCCCGATGCAATGACCCTCACCCAGGACCGCGGCGCCGACCTCCTCTGGCGCGCCTTGGCGGTGCACGGCGTCACGAAGGTCTTCTCCCTGTCCGGCAACCACATCATGCCGGTCTACGACGCCGCCTTCGGGGGCGCGATCGAGATCATCCACGTCCGCCACGAGGCCGCGGCCGTGCACATGGCCGATGCCTGGGCGCGGCTGTCGGGCGAGGTGGGCGTGGCGCTCGTCACCGGCGGGCAGGGCCACACCAATGCCTGCGCCGCGCTTCCCACCGCGCTGGCCTCCGAGACGCCGGTTCTGCTGCTGTCCGGCCACGCGCCCCTGAACGAGCTGGGCCTGGGCGCCTTCCAGGAAACGCCGCAGGTCGCGGTCGCCGCGCCGCTCTGCAAGGAATCGGCGCTGGCGCGCGACGCCGCCGGCCTGCCGGCGGAACTCGCCCGCCTGATA
>JALHNW010000157.1 GCA_022843345.1 Rubritepida sp.
CGCCACCTACGGCCCGCTGGAGGGCGAGGCGTTGCTGCGCGAGGCTCTGGCCGAGGAGACGCGGCGCCTCTATGGCGGCGACGCGGCGGCCGCCGACGTGCGGATCACCGCCGGCGCCAATTTGGGCTTCACCCTGGCGATGAGCACGATCGCCGCGCCCGGCGACGAGGTGATCCTGCCCCTGCCCTGGTTCTTCAACCACCAGATGGCGCTGGGCCTGCGCGGGGTGGCGGCCCGCCCGCTGCCGCATGATGCCGCCTTCCTGCCGGACCCCGAGGCGGCGGCGGCGCTCCTCGGCCCGCGCACGCGCGCCATCGTGCTGGTGACGCCCAACAACCCCACCGGCGCCGCCTTCCCCCCTGCCCTGGTCGCGCGCTTCGCCGCGCTGTGCCGCGAGCGGGGCCTGTGGCTGGTGCTGGACGAAACCTACCGCGACTTCCTGCCGGAGGAGGACGGGCCGCCGCATGCCCTGTTCACCCGTGACGACTGGCGGGACTTCGTGGTGCACCTGCTGTCCTTCTCCAAGGCGCACGGCATCCCCGGGCACCGGATGGGCGCGGTGCTGGCGGGGCCGCGCCTGCTGGGCGGGTTCATGAAGGCGGTGGACAACATCCAGATCTGCCCGCCCCGCCCGGCCCAGGCGGCGCTGGCCTGGGCGATCCCGGCGCTGCGCGGCTGGCGGCGGGACCGCGCGCGCCTGATGGCCGAAACCGGGCGCGCCTTCGCCGAGGCGCTGTCCGCCGTGCCGGGCTTCCACATCGCCTGCCAGGGCGGCTACTTCGCCTGGGTGCGGGTGCCCGAGGGCGCGGCGGACGGCGCCGCGGTGGCCGAGGCGCTGGCGGCGGAACACGGGCTGGTGACGCTGCCCGGCGCCTTCTTCGGGCCGGGCAACGGGCGCTACCTGCGGATGGCCTACGCCAAGCTGGAGCCGGCGGCGATCCCGCTGGTGGCGGAGCGGCTGAGGATGGCCTCCACCGCCTCCTGAACCGCCAGCGCCTCATCCAGCGTCGCCAGCGCCGTCGCCTCGCCGCGGCGCAGCGCCGCCAGCTTGTCGAGCTGGCCGCGCAGGGTCAGCGGGCGCATCTCGGCGTTCGGGCGGGCGTCGGGGGCCTGGTGCCAGCCCATGCCGTCCCAGCGCTCGGCGATGCTCCAGTCGCGCAGGCGCAGGCGGCCGGCCGTGCCCTCGATCACGAACAGGTTGTGGTCGTCGGCCTCGGTGCCGCCCACCGCGCCGCGCAGGTGCAGCGGGGTCGCGCCGGCGCGCAGGCGGGCGGTGACGGCGACCTCCGCGCCGTCGCCCGGCGGGTATTCGGCGTGGCCGGCCTCAAGCGCCAACGGGCCGCTGAGGCGCTGCGCCAGGAACAGGAAGTGCGAGGCGACCTCGCGCGTGAAGCCGCCCTCGGCGCGGCGGGATAGCCAGGTGGCCGCACCCTGCTGCCAGCTGCGCGGCCACCCGGCGAAGGCAAGGGCGACGTCGAGCGAGCGGATCGCGCCGATCGCCGGCAGCCAGGCGCGCAGCTGCGCGATGGCGGGCGAGGAGGCCATGGGGAAGTTCACCCCGGCCGGCTTGCCCGCGGCCCAGCGCACGAAGTCGCGCGCCGCCGGCACGTCGTGCGACAGCGGCTTTTCCAGCAGCAGGGCGCGACCGGCCTCCAGCACCGCGAGGCCCTGGGCGATGTGCGCGGCCGGCGGCGAGGCGACGTGCAGCGCGTCGGAGGCGGCGATGGCTTCCTCCAGCGTGGCGCAGAAGCGCGCTTCGGGGGCGATGGCGGCGAGGCGCGTGGCGGCCGCGGGGTCGGGGTCCCAGGCGGCGGCGAGCGTCCAGCCTTCGTGGGCCAGGGCGGCGTGGGCGAGGCGCTCGCCCATGATGCCCAGGCCGATGATGCCAAGCTTAAGCGTCATAGGGCAGCCCCACATATTGCTCGGCCAGGAAGCGCTGGGCGGCCTCGCTGTCCATCACGTGCGCCAGCTCGGCGGCCTGGACGCGGTCCTCGAAGGGGTCGTTGCCGTTCGAGTTGTGCAGCATCGCCGTCATCCACCAGGAGAAGCGCTGCACCTTCCAGATGCGGCGCAGCGCGGTGGCGCTGTAGGCGTCCATCAGCCGCTCGTCGCCGCGCGCGAAGAAGGCCAGCAGCGCGGGAGCGAGCACGCGGATGTCGGCTACCGCGAGGTTCATGCCCTTCGCCCCGGTGGGCGGCACGATGTGGGCGGCGTCGCCGGCCAGGAACAGGCGGCCGTGGCGCATCGGCTCCGCCACGAAGGAGCGCATGGGGGTGACGCCCTTCTGGGTGATGCGGCCCTCGTTCACCCCGCCCAGGCGCGCGTGCAGCCCTTCCCAGATGCGCTCGTCGGGCCAGTTGGCCGGGTCCTCGTCGGGCGCGCATTGCAGGTAGAGGCGCGAGACGGTTTCCGAGCGCATGGTGGCCAGCGCGAAGCCGTCCGGGTGGCGGGCGTAGATGAGCTCGTGGGAAACGGGCTTCGCGTCGGCCAGGATGCCCAGCCAGGCGAAGGGGTAGACGCGCTCGTAGACGCGCAGCACCTCGGCGGGCATGGCGGCGCGGGAGGGGCCGTGGAAGCCGTCGCAGCCGGCGATCACGTCGCAGCGAAGCTCGTGCGCCGCGCCCTCGTGGGTGAAGGTGATGCGGGGCGCCGTGGTCGCGATGTCGTGCAGCGCCACCTCGCTTGCCTCGAAGAAGAGCGGGCGGCCGGTGGCGAGGCGGGCGGCCACCATGTCCTTCACGCTTTCCTGCTGGCCGTAGATGGTGACGCGCTTGCCCGTCAGGCCGTGCAGGTCAATGCGGCAGTCGCGGCCGGCGAGGCGCAGCTGCATGCCGTCATGCGCCAGCCCTTCGCGGTGCAGCCTGTCCGCCAGGCCGGCATCGTGCAGGGTGTCCACGCTGCCCTGCTCCAGCAGGCCGGCGCGGATGCGCGCCTCGATGTAGGGGCGGGCCTGGCGTTCCAGCACCACGCTGTCCACGCCCGCCTTGTGCAGGAGGTGGGCCAGCAGCAGCCCGGCCGGGCCGGCGCCGATGATGCCGACCTGCGTGCGGATGTGCGCCATGCTCGCCCCTTGATTCGCCGTCCCTCCGGCTTTGGCGCAGAATGGCGCGGGCTTCAATGGGGAGGGCGCGGCGATGCGGCGCGTGGACATCATCTCGGACGCGATCTGCCCCTGGTGCTGGATCGGCAAGGCGAACCTGGACCGCGCGCTGTCCATGCTGGGCGGCGAGTGGGAGGTGCATTGGCGCCCCTTCCAGCTGAACCCCGACATGCCGGCGGAAGGCGTGCCGCGCGCCGAATACCGCGCGGCGAAGTTCGGCAGCGTGGAACGCGGCGCCGAGCTGGACGCGCAGGTGGCCGCGGCCGGGCGGCTGGCGGGGCTGGAGTTCCGCCACGACCGGATGCTCCGCACGCCCAACACCGTCGCCGCGCACCGGCTGGTGCGCCACGCCGCCGGGCCGGGCCAGCACGCGCTGGTGGAGGCGCTGTTCCGCGCCTATTTCCACGATGGCGAGGATGTGGGCGACGCCGCCGTGCTGGCCCGCATCGGCGCGGCGCACGGCGTGGCGGACGCCGCCGCCTTCCTGGCCGGGGACGGGCTGGATGCGGAGGTGCGGGCGGAGGACGCGCAGTTCCGCCGCATGGGCATCAGCGGCGTGCCGTCCTTCGCGCTGGACGGCCGCGTGCTTTGGAGCGGCGCGCAGCCTGCGGAGCGGATGGCGGAGGCGCTGGCCGCCTAGCCGCCCTACACCGCCGGCAATCCGGAGAGTTCGGCCACCAGCAGGCCCAGCGTCGCGGAATCCTGCGCGCCGCGACCGCTGTTCACCAGCGCCTCCATCATCTGCGCCGTCGTTGCCGTGGCGGGGGCGAAGACCCCGTGGTCGCGCGTTGCCGCCGCCGCCAGGCGCAGGTCCTTTCGCATCAGTTCGGCGCGGAAGCCGGGCTCGGTGATGCCGGCGATGATGCGCTTGGCGTGGTTCTCCATGGCGAAGGAGCGCGCGGAGCCGCCGAGCAGCGCCTGGCGCATCGCCTCCGGGTCCAGCCCCGCCTTGCGGCCGAGCGCGAGCGCCTCGCTGATTGCCAGCACGGTGGTGCCGATGATGAGCTGGTTGGCCGACTTGCACACCTGCCCCGCGCCAGCCGGGCCGAGATGGGTGAGGGTCCTCCCCACCGCCTCCAGCATCGGGCGGGCGGCGGCGAAGGCATCACGATCGCCGCCGACCATGCAGGTCAGCGTGCCGTCGCGCGCGCCGCCGGGGCCGCCGCTGACCGGGCTGTCCAGCAGGAAGGCGCCGCGTTCGGCGTGCAGGCGGCGGGCGAAGCCGGCGGCGGGGGCGGCGGCGATCGTGCTGAAATCCACCGCCACCGCGCCGGATGCGATGCCCTGCGCCACGCCATCGGCGCCGAACAGCACCGCCTCGACGTCCGGCGTGTCGGGCAGGCACATCGCCACCAGCGCGGCATCGGCCGCGGCCGCGGCGGGGGTGGCGGCCCAGCTCGCGCCCATCGCCTCCAGCGCCTCGGCCTTCGCGCGGTTGCGGGTGTGGACCGAAAGCGCGAAGCCGGCGCGCAGGATGTTGGCGGCCATGGCGGCGCCCATGACGCCCATGCCGATGAAGGCGACGCGCGCGGGGGGCGTGACCGGCGGCATCAGCGCGGCCCCAGCGCGGCGCGGATGGCGCCCAGCAGCGCGTCCATGTCGCGCTGGAAGCCGGGGCCGTCGGCGTAGCCGTCCGCCTCGTTCAGCCGCTCGGTGAAGCGCTGCCAGGTGGGGGTCGCCATGCCCTGGCGGAAGCGGTCGTGCAGGTCCTGCGTCATCTCGTCCGTCATCCCGGCCGGGCCGACCCAGCCCTTCATGTTGTCCGCCACCACGTCGTGGCCCAGCTCGCGCAGCGTCGGCACGTTGGGGTAGCCCGGCGAGCGCTGCGCCGAGGCCGCGGCCAGCAGCCGAAGGTCGCCGGAGGTGGCGAGGCCGCCCAGCTCGTCGGACGCGTTCACCGTCAGCGCCACCTGGCCCGCCAGCAGCGATTGCAGCGCCGGCCCGCCGCCGGCGAAGGGGACGTGCAGGAACTCCACCCCCGCGCTGCGCCCCAGCAGGATGAAGATGGAGTGCGACAGCGTGGCGACCCCCGAGGAGCCGTGCGGCAGCCCGCCCGGATCGGCCCGCGCCGCGGCCAGCGCGGCGGCGAGGTCGGGAAAGCGGCGGTCGGCGGCGCGGGCGCAGAGCAGGTGGGTGTTGCGCGTCAGCCGGATCACGGCGCGGAAGGAGCGGCGGGGGTCGTAGGGCACGTCGCGGTGGGCGGGGAGCGAGGTGCTCTCGCTGCCGCCCGCGAGGATCAGGGTGTGGCCGTCGGGCGCGGCGCG
>JALHNW010000158.1 GCA_022843345.1 Rubritepida sp.
CGTCGCGCCCGGCTTCGTGGCGGAGCGCGCGGCGCTGGCGGCGCTGGCCCCGCGCGGGGTGGACCTGTTCCTGGCCTGCGGGGCCAGGCTGGCGGCGCTGCCGCGCAGCACCCGCATGACGGAGGATCGCTGAATGTACGTGGCGGTGAAGGGCGGCGACGCGGCGATCGCGGCGGCGCATCGCTGGCTGGCGCATGAGCGGCGGGGCGACGCGTCGGTGCCGGAACTCGGCGTGGCGCAGGTGGAGGGGCAGCTGGCGCTGGCGGTGGACCGGGTGATGGCCGAGGGATCGTGCTTCGACCGCAGCCTGGCGGCGCTGGCGGTGAAGCAGGCGCGGGGCGACCTGATCGAGGCGGCGTTCCTGCTGCGCGCCTATCGCACCACTCTGCCCCGCTTCGTCGCCGCGCTGCCGCTGGAAACGGGCCTGATGCGCGTGCGCCGGCGCATCAGCGCGACCTACAAGGACCTGCCGGGCGGCCAGGTGCTGGGGCCGACCTTCGACTACACCCACCGGCTGCTGGATTTCGCGCTCGCTGCCGAGGGGCTGCCGCCGGAGGCGCCGGAGGAGGATGCGGCCGATGGCGCGACCATGCCGCGGGTGACGGAGATCCTGGCGCGCGAGGGGCTGATGACGCGCGACGCCGCCGCCGACGACGCCGCGCCGCCGGACCTGACGCGCGAGCCGCTGGCGTTCCCCACCTCGCGCCCCGCGCGGTTGCAGGCGCTGGCGCGGGGCGACGAGGGGTTCCTGCTGGGGCTCGGCTACTCCACCCAGCGCGGCTACGGCAACGCGCACCCCTTCGTGGCGGAGCTGCGGGTGGGCGAATGCGAGGTGTGGGTGGAGCCGGCGGAGCTGGGCTTCCCCATCAGCCTGGGCGAGGTGACGGTGACGGAGTGCCAGATGGTGAACCAGTTCGGGGGCTCGCGCGGAGCGCCGCCGCAGTTCAGCCGCGGCTACGGGCTGGCGATGGGGCACAACGAGCGCAAGGCGATGGCGATGGCGCTGGTGGACCGGGCCTTGATGGCGCGCGATCTGGGCGAGGAGGCCACGGCGCCGGCGCAGGACGAGGAGTTCGTGCTGCTGCACGCCGACAACGTGGAGGCGACCGGCTTCGTGGAGCACCTGAAGCTGCCGCACCACGTGGATTTCCAGAGCGAGCTGGAGAAGCTGCGGAGCATCCGCGCGCGCTGGGAGCGCGAGCGGGATGCCGCGATGCCGGAGGCGGCGGAATGATGCACGATCCCGCCCGCTTGCCGGAGGGCGAAGCCTGGAGGCGTGAATCGGCCGGGCACGATCCCGCCCGATCGCCGGAAGGCGAAGCCTGGAGGCGTGAATCGGCCGGGCACGATCCCGCCCGATCGCCGGAAGGCGAAGCCGGGAGGCGTGAATCGGCCGGGCATGGAGCCGCCGAAGGCGGCTACAACTTCGGCTACCTGGACGAGGCGACAAAGCGGATGATCCGCCGCGCCATCCTCAAGGCGCTGGCCATCCCCGGCCACCAGATCCCCTTCGGCGCGCGCGAGATGCCGCTGCCCTATGGCTGGGGCACCGGGGGCATCGCCGTCACGGCCGCCATATTGGGCCCGCGCGACGTGCTGAAGGTGATCGACCAGGGAGCGGACGACACGACCAATGCCGTCTCCATCCGCCGCTTCTTCGCGCGCGTCGCCGGCATCGCCACCACCACGCGCACGGCGGAAGCCAGCGTGATCCAGACCCGCCACCGCATCCCCGAGCGGCCGTTGCAGGAAGGCCAGGTGATGGTGTTCCAGGTGCCGATGCCCGAGCCGCTGTTCCGGCTGGAGCCGCGCCTGGCCGAGACGCGGCGGCTGCACGCGCTGGGTGACTACGCGCTGGCGCAGCTGCGGCTGTACGAGGACATCGCGCAGCAGGGGGAGGCGGGGAGCGCCTACAACCACCCGGTGATGGTGGCGGGGCGCTACCTGATGTCGCCCTCGCCCATCCCGGGCTTCGACAACCCGAAGCTGCACATGTCGCCGGCCATCATGCTGTTCGGCGCGGGGCGGGAGAAGAAGATCTACGCCGTGCCGCCCTGGACGGAGGTGCGCTCGCTGGATTTCGACGACCACCCCTTCGCGCCGGTGCATGCCGCGCAAGGCTGCGCCTTCTGCGGCAGCACGGCGAGCTACAAGGACGAGATCGTGGCCGATGATGCGGGCGGGCGCGTCTTCGTCTGCTCGGACACCGATGCGTGCCGGGAGGGGCAGGAATGAGCGCGCTGCTGGAGGCCGATGCCCTGCACCTGCGCTTCGGCGCGGTGCGCGCGCTGGACGACGTGGCCGTGTCCATCTGGCCGGGCGAGGTGGTGGCGATCGTGGGCGAGAGCGGCTCGGGCAAGTCCACGCTGCTGCGGGTGCTGTCGGGCCAAGTCGCGCCCGATGCGGGCGGCGTGCGCTACGCGGGCGCGGAGGTGCACGCGCTGGGCGAGGCGCAGCGGCGACGGCTGATGTGCACCGACTGGGGCTACGTGCACCAGAACGCGCGCGACGGGCTGCGGATGGGCGTCTCGGCGGGCGGCAACATCGGCGAGCGGCTGATGGCGGCAGGCACGCGGCACTACGGCGCCATCCGCGACGCCGCGGCCGAGTGGATGGTGAAGGTGGAGCTGGACCCGGCGCGGATGGATGACCGGCCGGGGATGTTCTCGGGCGGGATGCAGCAGCGCCTGCAGATCGCGCGCTGCCTCGTCACCCAGCCGAAGCTGGTGTTCATGGACGAGCCGACGGGCGGGCTGGACGTCTCCGTGCAGGCGCGGCTGCTGGACCTGCTGCGCCGACTGGTGGGGGAGCTGGGGCTGGCGGCGTTCTTCTTGACGCACGACATCGCCGCCGCGCGGCTGCTGGCGCACCGCATACTGGTGATGCGCCACGGGCGGGTGGTGGAGGAAGGGCTGGCCGACCGGGTGCTGGACGACCCGCGGCACCCCTACACGCAGCTCCTCGTCTCCTCGGTGCTGGCGGCATGAGCGCGCTGCTGGCGGTCGAGGGGCTGGGCAAGGACTTCACGCTGCACCTGCAAGGGGGCGTGACGCTGGCGGTGCTGCGCGGGGTGTCCTTCACGCTGCATGCAGGGGAATGCGTGGCGCTGACCGGGCCTTCGGGGGCGGGGAAGTCCACGCTGATGCGCTGCCTGCAAGGCAACTACGGCGCGGATGCCGGGCGCATCCTGGTCCGCCACCGCGGCGCGATGGTGGACCTGGCCGCCGCCGATGCGCGCGCGGTGCGCGAGGTGCGCGCGGAGACGCTGGGCTACGTCTCGCAGTTCCTGCGTGCCATCCCGCGCGTGCCGGCGATCGAGCTGGTGATGGCGGAAGGCGTGGGGCGCGAGGAGGCCCGCGGGCTCCTCTTGCGGCTGAACCTGCCCGAGCGGCTGCACGGCCTGCCGCCGGCCACCTTCAGCGGTGGCGAGCAGCAGCGGGTGAACCTGGCGCGCGGCTTCGCCCGCCCCCGCCCCCTGATGCTGCTGGACGAGCCGACGGCCAGCCTGGACGCCGCCAACCGCGCCGTGGTGGTGCAGTTGATCCACGAGGCGAAGGCGCGCGGCTGCGGCATCATCGGCATCTTCCACGATGCCGGGGTGCGCGACGCGGTGGCCGACCGCCTCTTTCCCGTCCTGCCGCTGGAGGCTACCGAGGCCGCATGATCCTCACGAACGCGATGCTCGTCCTGGGCGACGAGGTGGTGCACGGCACCGTGATGGTGGAGGACGGGCTCCTCCGCGAGGTGCAGCCGGGCGCGGCCCGCCACCCCGGCGCGCTGGACTGCGAGGGCGACTTCCTCATCCCCGGCGTGGTGGACGTGCACACGGACAACCTGGAGCGCCAGGTGCAGCCGCGGGCCAATGCGCGCTGGCCCTCGCGCTCGGCCTTCCTGGCGCATGACGGGCAATGCGCGGCGGCCGGCGTGACCACGGTGCTGGACGCGCTGTGCCTGGGCGACCTCGGCTTCGACCAGGGGCGCGACCAGACCTTCCACGAGGGTGTCGCGGACCTGACGCACTGGGCCGGCACCGGGCTGCTGCGCGCCGAGCACCTGCTGCACCTGCGCTGCGAGCTGCCGGCCCGCGACATGCCGGCGCTGCTGGACCGGGTGGCCGAGCATCCGCTGGTGGCGATGGTCTCGCTGATGGACCACTCGCCGGGCGTGGGCCAGTACCGCGACATCGCGCGCTACAAGGCGATGCGCGTGAAGCAGACGACGATGACGGAGGCGGAGGTGGAGCGCCGCATCGCGGAATTGCAGGAGAACCAGGCGCTGACCTCGGACCGGCAGCGGCGCTGGCTGCTGGACCGCCTGGCCGACCGCGGCATCCCGCTCGCCTCCCACGACGACGAGAGCGCGGCACAGGTGGCGCGCAACGCGGCCGACGGCATCCGCATCAGCGAGTTCCCGGTGACGATGGAAGCGGCCGAGGCGGCGCGCGACATGGGCGTGGGGGTGATCGCGGGGGCGCCGAACATCGTGCGCGGCGGCTCGCACAGCGGCAACGTCGCGGCGATGGACATGGCGCGCGTGGGCGCGGTGGACGCGCTGGCGAGCGACTACGTGCCGCCGGCGCTGGTGGAGGCGGCCTTCATCCTGGCCGAGGAGACCGGCCTGCCGCGGGCGATCCGCGCGGTGACGGAGGCGCCGGCCCGGATGGCGGCGCTGCACGACCGCGGCTCGCTGCTGCCCGGCCTGCGGGCCGACCTGGTGCGGGTGCGGCTGCACGAGGGGATGCCGGTGGTGCGCGGGACGTGGTCGCGCGGGATCCGGGTGGCGTGAGGGCGGCGATCTACTGGGCGCCGGAGGTCGGTGATCCGCTGCACGCTGCCGGCTCGGCCTGGCTGGGGCGGGATGCGGAGACGGGGGCCGCGCTGCCCCTGCCCGAGGGGCGATCGGAGATCGTGCGCGAGGCGGCGGGCTACGGCCTGCATGCCACGCTGAAGCCGCCCTTCCGGCTGGCCCATGGCTGGCACGAATTCATGGAGGACGCGGCCGCCTGGGCGGCGCGGCAGGCGCCCTTCGCGCTGCCGCCGCTCGCGATCGCCGACCTCAAGGGCTTCCTGGCGCTGCGCGAGCAGGCCCCCTGCCCCGCCCTGCACGCGCTCGCCGATGCGGCGGTGACGGATCTGGACGCGCATCGCGCGCCGCCCTCGGAGGAGGAGCTGGCGCGGCGGCGCAGGGCCGGGCTGTCGGCGCGGCAGGAGGCGCACCTGCGCGACTGGGGCTACCCCTACGTGCTGGACGAGTGGCGCTTCCACGTCACGCTGTCGCGCCGGCTGGACGCGGCGGAGCGGCTGGCGGTGCTGAAGGCGGCGCAGGATGCCTTGGGCGCGGCGGCGGGCA
>JALHNW010000159.1 GCA_022843345.1 Rubritepida sp.
CGCTCTTCCGATCTCGAAGGTCGGCACGTCGGGGAAGGCCGGCAGCCGCTGCGGTGCCGAGACGGCGAGCGCGCGCAGCGTGCCGTCGCGCATCATCCCGACATTGGTGGTGATGGGGTCTATGAAGCTCTCGATCTGGTTGGCCAGGAGGTCCTGCAGCGCGGGCGCGGAGCCGCGGTAGGGGACGTGGTCCATGTTGGTGGCGTTCGCCTCGCCGGCCAGCATCGCGCCCAGCATGTGCGGCGCCGAGCCGATGCCCGAGGAGCCGAAGCGCACCGGCTGGCGGCGCGCCGCGTCGAGGTACTGCGCCAGCGTGGCGAGCGGCGACTGCGCGCGCACCAGCAGCACGTTCGGCGCCTCGACCAGGTGGGCGATGTGGGTGAAGTCGGCCACGGGGTCGAAGGGCATGGAGGGCAGGGTGGCGGCGGCGAAGACGTGGACGGAGGCGTGGGAGACCAGCAGCGTGTAGCCATCCGCCGGCGCCTTGGCGACGAAATCGGTGCCGATGACGCCGCCGGCGCCCGCACGGTTCTCCACCAGCACGGTCTGCCCCAGCGCGGAGGACAGGAAGGGCGCCATGAGGCGCGAGACGGTGTCCACCAGCCCGCCCGGCGGGAATTGCGCGATGAGGCGGATGGAGCCGCGCGACGGCCAGGCGGGCTGGGCATGGACGGCGGGCGCGGCCAGGAGGCCGGCGCTGGCGAGGAGAAGGCTGCGGCGCTGCATCATCGAAAGGCTCCTGCGCGGGGGAGCGGCGCCTTTCTGCCCGGATCATGGGCATATTTCCGGCCAAAGCCCCCGTTGCCTTCCTGCTGTGCAATCAGCGTGCCAGCCGCGTCATCCTGAGGTCGGCCACCACGGCGCCGAGCGTGCGGCCCAGCGCCTCCAGCCCGCCCAACCAGGCGAGGCGTTCCTGCCGCGCCTCCAGCAAGGCGGGCGGCAGCAGCTGCGGCAGCAGGCCGGCGGCGCGGGCGAGCGACACCAGCAGCGCCTCGCGCGGGTCGGGGATGTGCTCGCCCTCCAGGGCGCGGTGCAGGCGGGCCAGGGCTTCGGCGGGCTCCGGCCGGTCCTGCGCGGGCACCCAGCGGCGGGCGGGGAAGAGGAGGAGCACCCTGCCCTCCTCGCGCCGCAGCAGGCCGCGGGCTTCCAGGCCGGCGAGCACGCAGGCGCGCAGGCGCCCCTCCTCCTGCGCCAGCACCATCAGGGCGGCGCGGCTGTCGGGCGCGCCGGGCAGCAGGGGCAGCGCCAGGTCCAGCACCGCATCGCCGGTGGGGGCGGCGGATTCCAGGTGCAGGCGCTCGCCGTCGGTGTCCAGCCGGCCCAGCAGCGCCAGCTCCATCGCCACCGCGCCGGCGAGCGCCAGCGCGGCCGCCAGCCCCTGCCGGCCCAGCGGGCGGCCGGCCTCGTCCAGGGTGAGGAGGACGACCTCCTCGGGCAGGGACAGGCTCATTCGGCCACGGCGGCGGACCAGGGGGACATGACGTCGGTGATGCCGACCCGCGTGCCGCCCTGCTGCAGGATCAGGTTCGGGCAGGCGAAGTTCACCGGCATGACCGCGTGCTCCACCACCTCCACCGGGGCATCGGCGGCCAGGGCCGCGATCACCGCGTCGCCCAGGCGGGCATCGGCGGTGACGCCGTCGGGGCCGCTCACGTCCAGCCGCGGCAGGTGGGCGGCGGCCTCGGGGTCCATGCCGAAATCCAGCACGTAGGACAGCATCTGCACCACGCTGGCCATGATGCGCCGCCCGCCGGAGGCGCCGCCGGCCAGCATGGGGTCGCCCTCGCCGTCCAGCGCGATCACTGGGCACATGTTGCACAGCGGGCGCTTGCTGGGCGCGATGGCGTTGGGCGTGCCGGGCGTCGGGTCGAACCACATCACGCCGTTGTTCATGAGCACGCCCGTCCTGGGCAGCACGAGGCGCGAGCCCATGGAGGAGAGCAGCGTCGTCGTCATCGCCACCATCATGCCGTCGCGGTCGGCGACGGTGAGGTGGGTGGTGCAGGAATCGGCGCCCTGCGGCTCGGCGTCGCCGAGGCCCGCGAGGCGCTCGGCGTAGCCCTCGCGCAGCGCGCGGGCCAGGTGGGCGTACCAGGTGGCGTCGGGCGCGCCGGAGAAGGGCGCGGCCTCCAGCTTCGCCAGCACGGCGCGCAGGGTGGGCGCGGCGGTGAGGCCGTTGGCGAGCATCAGGCGGCGGCCGCGGTAGCGCGCCTCCATGGCGGGCAGGAAGCGGGCCTGGTAGCCGCGCAGGTCGTCGGCGGCGACGAAGCCCTCCATCTCCGCCATGTCGGCGGCCAGTTCGCGGGCCACGTCGCCCTCGTAGAAGTCGCGCAGGCCGGCGGCGGCAAGGCGCTCCAGCGTGTCGGCCAGCCTGCCCAGGCGCATGAAGCCGGGCGTGCCCTGGTAGGGGGCCACGGGGGGCAGGCCATTGGGGAGGTAGATGCGCGCCGATTCGGCGTAGAGACGCAGCACGGCGGCGCTGTTCGCCACCTTCAGCGTGGTGAACCAGTCCCCTGCCAGGCCGCGCTTCGCCAGCGCGATGGCCGGCGCCAGCACGTCCTTCACCGGCAGCTTGCCGAAGCGCTCGTGCAGCAGGGCGTAGCCGGCGACGGCGGAGGGGATCACCGCCGATTTCGGGCCGTGGATGTTCACGTCGCCCGCCACCTCGGGCCAGGCGAAGAGGTCCTGCTTCATGCGCCCGGTCAGCGGATAGGCGGCAGGGTCCAGGCCGCGCGGGGCGACGGGGCCGAAATCCAGCGTCTCGCAGGGGTGGCCGGGCTTCATCACCTGCGCGAAGCCGATGCCGCCCAGGCCGCTGTTCCAGGGCTCCACCGCGGCCAGGGCGAAGGCGGCCGCCACAGCCGCGTCGGCCGCCGTGCCGCCCATGCGCAGCATCTGCGCGCCCGCCTCCGCCGCCTCCTTCGTCTGGGAGGCGACGATGCCCTTCTCGCCGCGCGCGGCGGGCTTGCGGAGGTGCCAGTGCTGGGTGGCGAAGGCGGTCATGCGGCGGCGTCCCTTGTGCGGTGCGGCGCGGATGCTCCCCCCGCAGCGCCCCTTCCGCAAGACGGCGATGTCGCCTAAAGCCGCCGTAACCTTGCCGCTGGGAGAGTCCGATGGGCCTGCACGTCGCCGCCGAACTGAAGCGCTTCATCGAGGATGAGGCCCTGCCCGGCACGGGCATCGAGGCCGCGTCCTTGTGGTCCGGGCTGGAGGCGATCTTGCGCGACCTCGCCCCGCGCAACGCCGCCCTGCTGGCGAAGCGCGACGACCTCCAGGCGAAGCTGGACGAATGGCACCGCGCCAACCCGGCCAGGCCGATAGACGTCGGCGCCTATGGGGCCTTCCTGCGCGAGATCGGCTACCTGCTGCCCGAGCCGGCGCCCTTCCAGGTCACGACCGCCAACACCGACCCCGAGTTCGGCACCGTCGCCGGGCCGCAGCTGGTCGTCCCCGTCTCCAACGCGCGCTACGCGCTGAACGCGGCCAATGCGCGCTGGGGCTCGCTCTACGACGCGCTCTACGGCACGGACGCGATCCCGGAGACGGATGGGGCGGAGCGCGGCGGCGCCTACAACCCCGCCCGCGGGGCGCGGGTGATCGCCTTCGCCCGCCAGGTGCTGGATCAGGCGGCGCCGCTCGCCGGGGCCGGCCATGCCGAGGCGCTGAAGTATGCCGTGAAGGACGGCGCGCTGTCGGTCACGCTCTCAGGCGGCGGCAGCGTGGGGCTGAAGGATCCCGCGCGGCTGGTGGGCTACTCGGGCGATGCCGGTTCGCCCACCGCGCTGCTGTTCCGCAGCAACGGGCTGCACCTGGAGCTGGTGCTCGACCGCGAGCACCCGATCGGCAAGACCGACGCGGCCGGCGTGGCGGACCTGGTGATGGAGGCCGCGCTCTCCACCATCCAGGATTGCGAGGACAGCGTGGCGGCGGTGGACGCGGCCGACAAGGTGCTGGTCTACCGCAACTGGCTGGGGCTGATGCGGGGCGACCTCGCGGCCGACTTCCCCAAGGGCGGCAGGACGGTGACGCGCACGCTGAACCCGGACCGCGCCTGGACCACGCCGGACGGCGCGGGCACCATCACCCTGCCCGGGCGCTCGGTCATGCTGGTCCGCAACGTGGGCCACCACATGATGACCGACGCGGTGACGCTGGACGGCGCCGAGGTGCCGGAGACGGTGCTGGACTGCGTGTTCACCTCGCTGATCGCGCTGCACGACGTGAAGGGGCGGCGCATGAACTCGCGCGCCGGCAGCGTGTACATCGTGAAGCCCAAGATGCACGGGCCCGAGGAGGTGCGCTGGGCGAACGAGCTGTTCGGGCGCGTCGAGGCGCTGCTGGGCATGGCGCCCGACACGCTGAAGATGGGCATCATGGACGAGGAGCGGCGCACCACCGTGAACCTCAAGGCCTGCATCAAGGAGGCCGCCTCGCGCGTCGCCTTCATCAACACGGGCTTCCTGGACCGCACGGGGGACGAGATCCACACCTCCATGGAAGCGGGCGCCATGATCCGCAAGAACGACATGAAGGGCACCGCCTGGATCAAGGCCTATGAGGAGTGGAACGTGGACGTCGGCCTGGCCTGCGGGCTGCGGGGCCGCGCGCAGATCGGCAAGGGCATGTGGGCCATACCCGACGCCATGGCCGCGATGATCGAGCAGAAGGTGGCGCACCCGAAGGCGGGCGCGAACACCGCCTGGGTGCCCTCGCCCACCGGGGCCGTGCTGCACGCGCTGCACTACCACCAGGTGGACGTCGCCTCCGTGCAGGAGGGGATCGCCAAGGGCGGGCCGCGCGCGAGGCTGGAGGACCTGCTGACGGTCCCCGTCGCCACCGCCACCAACTGGGCGCCCGAGGAGATCCAGGGCGAGCTGGACAACAACGCGCAGGGCATCCTGGGCTACGTGGTGCGCTGGGTGGACCAGGGGGTCGGCTGCTCCAAGGTGCCGGACGTGAACGACGTCGGCCTGATGGAGGACCGGGCGACGCTGCGGATCTCGGCCCAGCACATCGCCAACTGGCTGCGCCACGGCATCGTCTCGCGCGAGCAGGTGATGGCGACGATGCAGCGCATGGCGGCGAAGGTGGACGCGCAGAACGCGGGCGACGCCGCCTACGTGCCCATGGCGCCGGGCTTCGACGGGGTGGCGTTCCGCGCGGCCTGCGCGCTGGTGCTGGAAGGGGCGGCGCAGCCAAACGGCTACACCGAGTTCCTGCTGACGAAGTACCGGCGGGAGGCGAAGGCGGCCTGATCCGGCGGATCAGGCCGCGTTTTGATGCCCTCAGGCGCCGGGCGCGGCCATCCGGCCGCTTGGCTGCGCCGCGCCGCTGGCGCGCCGGGG
>JALHNW010000160.1 GCA_022843345.1 Rubritepida sp.
GCGGCGGGCGGTTCCCGCGCCGCCAGGCCGAGTTCGCGCAGCGCCTCGCGCAGGGCGGCGGCGCGCGCCGGCACCTCGAAATTGGGGCGCAGCGTGCCGCGCATGAGGAAGAATTGCGGCGCGTGGCCCGCCTCGGCGGGGGAGTCGAAGACCTGCATGGGGCGCATCATCCGCTGGCCGCGGCCCCTCGACAACCGGCGGGGCGGGTGCTGCCATGCCGGCAATGATCCCGCTCGACCCCGGCGCGAAGCGCGCCATCCTCGATGCCTGCCGCGAATTGCAGGACGAGTCGCTGGACTGGCTGTTCCGCCTGGTCCGCTGCCCCTCCACCCTCGGCAACGAGCACGGCGCGCTGGCGGAGATGGAGCGCCTGTACCGCCACCTGGGGCTGGAGCCGCGGCGCATCCCGAACGACGCGTCCGCCCACCCCGCCTGGTCCCCGCCGCTGGTCCCCTACGAGGGGCGCGACAACGTGGTGGCTATCCACGCCCCGAAGCAGCGCAAGGGCCGCAGCCTCACCCTGCAAGGCCACGTGGACGTGGTGCCCGAAGGCGCGGCCGACATGTGGCTCTCGCCCCCCTACGCGCCGGAAATCCGCGACGGCCGCGTCTTTGGCCGCGGCGCCGGCGACATGAAGGCGGGCATCGTCTCCTACTGCATGGCCTTCGCCGCCCTGAGGCGCGCCGGCCTGCAACCGGCCGCCGAGGTGCAGATGCACAGCGTGATCGAGGAGGAATGCACCGGCAACGGCGCGCTGTCCTGCATGCTGGCGCTGCCGAAGACCGACGCCGTCATCATCCCCGAGCCCGGCCCCGGCATGGACGGCTACTACACCGCCGAGGTCGGCGTGGTCTGGGCCTGGGTCACGGTCAGCGGCCGCCCCGCCCATGTGCGCGACATGCAGGCCGGCGTGAACGCCATCGAGGCGGCGAACATCGTCGCCAACGCCTTCAAGGCCTACGAGGAGCGCCAGAACGACGGCGCGCTGATCCACCCCGCCTTCCGCGGCCTGAACCACCCGGTGAACGTGAACTTCGGCACGATCCAGGGCGGCGAGTGGAACAGCAGCGTCGCCACCCGCTGCCGCATCGGCATGCGCGTCGGCGTCATGCTGGGCAACACCGCGGCCCGGGTGAAGGCCGACATCGAGGCCCTGGTGGCCGAGGCCGCCCGGCACGACCGCCTGCGCGGCGCGAAGGTGGAGCTGGAGTTCAAGGGCTTCATGGCCGACCCCTGCGAGTTCCCCAAGGACACCGAGATCGCGCAGCTCGCCTTCCGCTCCTACGCCGAGGCGACGGGCGGCAGCCTGCGCGACTACCCGGCCACGGGGCTGACGGACGGCCGCCACTTCGTGCTGCACCAGAACACGCCCTGCGCCGTCTTCGGCCCCGACGCGGTGGATATCCACGGCATAGACGAGAACGTGGGCGTGGAGAGCATCCACGGCATCACGCGCGCCATCGCGCTGGCGATGGCGGAGTGGTGCGGCGTCGAAGATGCGTAACATGCCGCTTTCCGGCGCCCGCCTCTGGGCCGACCTGCACGAAATCGCCCGCATCGGCGGCACGCCGCGCGGCGGCTGCAACCGCCAGGCCCTCACCGACCTGGACGGCGAGGCCCGCGCCTGGCTGCGCGCGCAGGCCGGGGCGCTGGGCTGCACCGTGCTGCTCGACCGCTTCGGCAACATGGGCCTGCTGCGCCCCGGCCGCGACACGACGCGCAAGCCGGTCGCCTTCGGCAGCCACCTCGACACCCAGCCCACGGGCGGCAAGTTCGACGGCGTGCTGGGCGTGCTGGCCGGGCTGGAGATCCTGCGCGCCCTGCACGAGGCCGGCGCGGAGACCGACGCCCCCCTGCTGCTGGTCAACTGGACCAACGAGGAAGGCGCCCGCTTCTCGCCCCCCATGCAGGGCAGCGGCGCCGCGCTCGGCGTCTTCGCGCCCGAGACGGTGCTCGACACGCGCGACCCCGACGGCGCGCGCTTCGGCGACGAGCTGGCGCGCATCGGCTGGGCGGGCGGCGATGCGTTGCCCGAGATGGCCGCCTACCTGGAGCTGCACATCGAGCAGGGCCCGGAGCTGGAGCGCGCCGGCCTGTCCATCGGCACCGTCACCCACGCCCTCGCCCAGCGCTGGTACGAGGTGCAGGTGACGGGCGAATCGGCCCATGGCGGCAGCCGCATGGAAGGCCGCCGCGACGCGCTGATGGCCGCACTCCCCCTGATCGCCGCCGTGGAGGCGCTGGCGCTGGAGCATGGCGGCCGCGGCACCGTCGGCCAGCTCCGCATCGGCCCCGGCAGCCGTAACGTCGCCCCCGAGACCTGCTGGTTCAGCGTGGACACCCGCCACGCCGACGAGGCCCTGCTGGAACGCATGGGCGAGGAGCTGCGCCTCTACGCGCGCGAGGTCGCCGAAGCGCGGAACGTGGCGGTGGAGGTGCGCGACTTCTGGCACTCGCCGGGCCAAGGCTTCGACCCGCGCCTCTGCGCCCTCATCCGCGACGCCGCTGCCAGGCGCGGGTTGGGCGCGCAGGACATGCCCACCGCCATCGGCCACGACGCGGTGTACGTCGCCCGCCGCGTGCCCACCGCCATGATCTTCGTGCCCTGCCACGGCGGCCTGTCGCACAACGAGGCGGAATCCATCACCCCGGAATGGGCGGAGGCCGGCCTGCTGGTGCTGGCCGACGCCGTCCTGGCCGCCGCGGGGCGCCACCCATGAGGATCGGCTTCGCCGGCTTCCTGCACGAAAGCCATTCCTTCGCCCCCCGCCCCACCGGCTGGGCCGAGTTCCTGCACCCCGGCGGCCTGCCCGAGCTGGTGCGCGGCGAGGCCATGCGGCAGCGCCTGCGCGGCACCTCCACCTGCGCGGGTGCCGCGATGGACGAGGCGGCCGCCCACGACTGCGTCCCGCTCGCCTGGTGCTTCGCCAACCCCGCCGGCCCGGTGACGCGCGAGGCCTTCGAGCGCATCACCGCCATCATCTGCGCCGCGCTGTCGGATGCCATGCCGCTCGATGCGGTGTTCCTCGACCTGCACGGCGCCATGGTCAGCGACGACTTCCCCGACGCGGAGGGCGAGGTGATCCGCCGCGTGCGCGCCATCCTGGGCCGCGACGTGCCGATCGCCGTGACGCTGGACCCGCACGCCAACATGACGCGCGCCATGTGCGCCCTGGCCGATGTGGTGGTGCCCTACCGCACCTACCCGCACGTGGACATGCGCGCGGTGGGCGCGCGCGCCCTGCGCCTGCTGGTGCGCCGCGCCGAACGCGGCTGCCCCTGGGCCATGGCGTTCCGCGAACTGGACGTGCTGCTGCCCATCACCAGCCAATGCACCATGGTCGAACCCATGGCCGGCGTGATGGCCGCGCGCGAGCGCCTGTCCGACGGCGTGGTGGAGCTCGCCTACTGCTTCGGCTTCCCCTACGCCGACTTCCCCGGCTGCGGCCAGGCCATAGCCTGCTGGGCCGAGACGGAGGGCGAGGCCCAGCAGGCCGTGGACGCGCTGGCGGGCGAGGTGGCGGCGCGCGAAACCGCCTTCACCGGCGGCGTCCTGGCCGCCGAGGAAGCGGTCGCGCAAGCGCTTGCACGGGCCGGCGCCGGCCGCCCCGTGGTGATCGCCGACACGCAGGACAACCCCGGCGGCGGCGGCCATGGCGACACCACCGGCCTGCTGGCGGAACTGCTGCGCCAGGGCGCGCAGGGCGTGGCCCTGGCCCCGATGAACGACGCGGAATCCGCCGCCGCCTGCCACGCGGCCGGCGAGGGCGCGACCGTGACGCTCGACCTCGGCGGGAAAAGCGACGGCGCGCCCCTGCGCGTCACCGGCGTGGTGGAGCGCCTGGGCGACGGCCGCTTCACCCTCGAAGGCCCCATGGGCGCCGGCAACCCGGCCGACCTCGGCCCATCCGCGCTGCTGCGGGTGGGGGGCGTGCGGGTCGTCGTCGTGTCCCGCAAGATGCAGGCGCACGACCAGGCGATCTTCCGCATGCTGGGGGTGGAGCCGGCCGACCAGCGCATCCTGGCGCTGAAGTCGTCGGTGCATTTCCGCGCGCATTTCCAGCCCATCGCGAGCGCGGTCATCGTGGCCGCCAGCCCCGGCCCGGTGGTGGCGGACCCGGCGACGCTGCCCTTCACGAAGCTGCGCGAAGGGCTGCGCCTGCGGCCGGGCAGCAACGAGAGGTTCACGCCGGCGGGGTGAGCCCCCGCCGGCCGCCGCGCGTCAGGCGCTCTGCCCGCTCTGCATCCCGCCCTTCTCCATCAGGCCCTCGACCACGTCCCAGGCCACCAGCTTGTTCAGGAAGTTCTCCAGGTAGTTCGGCCGCACGTTGCGGAAGTCGAGGTAGTAGGCGTGCTCCCACACGTCGCAGCCCAGGATCGGCGTGCCCTCGCCGGTCGAGACGGGGTTGGCGCCGTTGGGCGTCTTCGTCACCGCCAGCGAGCCGTCCGCCTTCATCACCAGCCAGGCCCAGCCGGAGCCGAACTGCGTGACGCCCGCCTGCTTGAACGCCTCCTTGAACTGCGCCAGCCCGCCGAAGCTGGAGGTGATCGCCGCATCCAGCTTCGCCGGCAGCGCCTCGCCGCCGCCATTGGGCGACATCACCTGCCAGAACAGGGTGTGGTTCCAGTGCTGCCCGGCCTGGTTGAGCACCGGCAGCCCGTCGGCGCCCGCCTTGCCGGCATCGGCCACGATTTGCTCCAGCGTCTTGCCCGCCAGGCCCTTGCTTTCCACCAGGCCGTTCAGCGCGGTGACGTAGGCGTTGTGGTGCTTGCCGTGGTGCAGCTCCAGCGTCTCCTGGCACATGCCGCGCTCGGCCAGCGCGTTGGTGGAGTAGGGCAGGGGGGGCAGCGAGAAGGCCATGGGACGTGTCTCCGTTGATTCGTCGTCGGGGAGATTGGCACCCCCTGCCGGAAGGTCAACCAATTGCGGACGCCGGGCGGAACCGTCACATGCCGCGCATGACCACCCTCAGCGCCACCGGCGCCATCGCCCGCGCGCATGACCCGGACCGGTTCCTCTGCGCCCTCTGGTGCCCGCCCGAGCGGCGCGAGGCCGCCTTCGCCCTCATCGCGCTCAATCACGAGCTGGCCCGCGCGCGCGAGGTGACGGAGAAGCCGCTCGTCGCCCTCATGCGCCTGCAATTCTGGCGCGACGCCATCGAGGCCCCGCGCGCGCGCGAGCACGAGGTCGCCGCCCCCCTGCACGCCGCCATCATGGCCGGCGCGCTGGACCGCGCCGACCTGCTGGCGATGGTGGACGCGCGCGAGGCCGAGGCGGAGGAGGGCTTCGCCACCGCCCCCGCGCTGCACGCCTTCCTGGCCGGCACCGCGGGCGGCTTCTGT
>JALHNW010000161.1 GCA_022843345.1 Rubritepida sp.
GACCGGCTGGCCCCGCCGCGCAGCCAGGCCAGCCTGGCCGTGTCGGCGGATGGCGAATCCTGGCTGGTGGTGAACGCCTCGCCCGACCTGCGCCAGCAGCTGGCCGCGACGCCTGCCCTGTGGCCGCGCGCCGCGCCGCTCCGCAACTCGCCCGTCGCCGCCGTGCTGCTGACGGGGGCGGAGGTGGATGCCGTCGCCGGGCTGCTGCACCTGCGCGAACGCCACGCCTTCACCCTTTGGGCCGCGCCGCCGGCCCTGGCGGTGCTGGATGCCAACCCGATCTTCCGCTGCCTCGACCCCGCCTTCGTGTCCCGCCGCGCCCTGCCGCTGGGCACCGCCTTCGAGGCGCTGCCGGGGTTGCGCGTGCGCGCCCATGCGGTGCCGGGCAAGGTGCCGCTGTTCGAGGAGCGCGCGGGCGAGCCCGGCGTGTCGGAGGCTGGCGAGGCGCTGGCGCTGCAGGTGGGGGGGCTGCACTACATCCCCGGCTGCGCGGCGATGACGGACGCCCTGCGGGAGCGGCTGCGCGGCGCCGACTGCGTGCTGTTCGACGGCACCCTGTTCACCGACGACGAGATGATCCGCGCCGGCGCCGGCCCCAAGACCGGCCGGCGCATGGGCCACATGCCGGTGGTGGACACGATGCGCGAGTTCGCCGCCCTGGGCATCCGCCGCAAGATCCTCGTGCACCTGAACAACACCAACCCCGCCCTGCTCGCCGACAGCCCGGAGCGCGCGGCGCTGCGCGAGGCCGGCTGGGAGGTGGGCGAGGACGGGATGGAGATCGCCGCATGATGACCCCCGATGCCTTCGAGGAAGCGCTGCGCGCGGTCGGTGCCGAGCGCTACCACGTGCATCACCCCTTCCATCACCTCCTGCATTCGGGGGCCTTGTCCAAAGGCCAGGTGCAGGCCTGGGCGCTCAACCGCTACTGCTACCAGGCGCACATCCCGATGAAGGACGCCTCGCTGCTGGCGCGGCTGGACACGCCCGCCTTGCGCCGCGAGTGGCGCCGCCGCCTGGTGGACCACGACGGCGACGGCGAGCATCCGGGCGGCGTCGAGCGCTGGCTGGCGCTGACCGACGGCCTGGGGCTGGACCGCGAGGCCGTCACCTCCATGCGCCTCATCCTGCCGGCCACCCGCTTCGCCGTGGAAGCCTATGTGCGCTTCGTGCGCGAGCGGCCGGTGCTGGAGGCCATCGCCTCCTCGCTCACGGAAATGTTCTCGACCGACATCATCCGTTCGCGCGTGTCCGGCATGCTGGCCAACTACGACTTCGTGAGCGAGGAGACGCTGGCCTACTTCAAGCCGCGCCTCACCCAGGCCCCGGCGGACGTCGCCTTCGCGCTGGAGCACGTCAAGCGGCACGCCACCACGGCGGCCTTGCAGGACGCCTGCCTCGCCGCCCTGCGCTTCAAGTGCGACCTGCTGTGGGCGCAGCTCGACGCGCTGCACTTCGCCTATGTCGCGCCCGCCCTGCCGCCGCCCGGGGCCTTCCGGCCGTGACGCCGCGCTTCGCCCCCGGCGTGCGCCTGCAGGAGGACAAGGCGCGCGGCCGCTGGGTGGTGCTGGCGCCCGAGCGCATGTTCGTGCCCGACGAGCACGCCCTGGCCGTGCTGCGCCTGGTGGACGGCGCGCGCGACGAGGCGGCGATCGTCGCGGCGCTCGCCGCGCAGTTCGACGCGCCCGCGGAGGTGATCGCCGGCGACGTGCGCGCCATGCTGGCGGACCTGCTTTCCCGCGGGGCGCTGCGCGATGGTTGAGCCGCCGCTGGCCCTGCTGGCGGAGGTGACGCATCGCTGCCCGCTGCGCTGCCCCTACTGCTCCAACCCCGTGGAACTGGCCCGCGCCTCGGAGGAGCTGTCCACCGATGAATGGACGCGCGTCTTCGCCGAGGCGGCGGCGCTGGGCTGCCTGCAGGTCCACCTGTCGGGCGGGGAGCCGACGGCGCGGCGCGACTTCCCGCAGCTCGCCGCCGCGGCGCGCCGGGCGGGGCTCTACGTCAACCTCATCACCGCCGGCGTTGCCCTCGTGCCGGCGATGCTGGACGACGTGGACCACGTCCAGCTTTCCGTGCAGGACAGCGAGGAAGCGGGTGCGGAGCGCATCGGCGGCATGCGCGGCGCCCAGGCGCGCAAGCGCGCCGCCGCCGCCCTGGTGCGCGGGCGCGGCCTGCCGCTGACGCTCAACGCCGTGGTGCACCGACAGAACCTCCATCACCTGCCGGAGCTGATCGCCCTGGCGCTCGAATGGGGCGCCTCGCGCATCGAGGTGGCGCACGTGCAATACTACGGCTGGGCGCTGGCCAACCGCGCCGCCCTGCTGCCCACCCGCGCCATGCTCGACGAGGCGACGCGGATCGTGGACGCCGCGCGCCTCGCCCATGCCGGCCGGCTTGCGATCGACTACGTGGTGCCCGACTACCACGCCAGCCGGCCCAAGGCCTGCATGGGCGGCTGGGCGCGGCGCTTCCTCGCCGTGTCGCCCACCGGGCGCATCCTGCCCTGCCACGCGGCCGAAACCCTGCCGATGGACTTCCCCAACGTGCGCGACACCACGCTGCGCGCGGCGTGGGAGGGGCACCCCGCCTTCGCCCGCTTCCGCGGCACCGCCTGGATGCCCGCCCCCTGCGCCGGCTGCGAGCACGCGGAGCGCGACTGGGGCGGCTGCCGCTGCCAGGCCTTCGCCCTGACCGGGGACCTGCACGCCACCGACCCCGCCTGCGCGCTGTCGGCCCATCACGGGCTGCTGGCGGATGCCGTGGCCGAGGCCGGCACGGACGGGTTCCGGCCGCGCGCCTTCTCCTGACCCCCTTGCCCGATGCGCCGACTCGCCTTTCTATGGTGGCAACGGCCTTCGTAACCGGCCGGGGAGGAACGAGCCGATGATCCGACGCCACCTGCTTGGGCTGGCCGCCGCCACCCTCGCCCTGCCGGGCCTCGCCTGGGCGCAGGGCGCCCCCCCTGCCCCCGCCTGGGCCCAGGGCCGCCCGGCCGAGATGGCGGCCTCCCCGCTCGCCCCGCATCCGCCACGCCTCACCGTCACCCCGCCCGAGCGCATCCCCACCAACGCCCTGCGCGTGCCCGAGGGGTTCCAGGTCGAGCTGTGGGCGCACGGGCTGCCCGGCGCGCGGGTGATGGTGCGCGCGCCCAACGGCACGATCTTCGTCGGCAGCCGCGGCATCGGCCGCGTCTACGCGGTGCGCGACACCGGCACGGCGCGGGAGGTCAGCACCTTCATGCAGGGCCTCGAGGCGCCGTCGGGCCTCGCGATGCGCGACGGGGCGCTCTACGTCGCGGCCATGCACCGCGTGCTGCGGGTGGACAACGTCGAGGCGAACCTGTCGAACCCGCAGCCGGTGGACCTCACGGCCGCCTTCGGCCAGGCGACCGAGCCGCATCACGGCTGGAAGCACATCGCCTTCGGCCCCGACGGGCGCCTCTACATCCCGCGCGGCGTGCCCTGCAACATCTGCGAGTTCGACGGCGAGCGCTTCGCGCTGATCGAATCCTGGAACCCCGACGGCGGCGACCGCCGCATCGAGGCGCGCGGCGTGCGCAACTCGGTGGGCTTCGACTTCCATCCCCGCACCGGCCAGCTGTGGTTCAGCAACCACGGGCGCGACTGGGCGGGCAACGACAACCCCTCCGACTCGCTGCACGTGAACCTGCGCCGCGGCGAGCATCACGGCTTCCCCTGGTGCGCCGCCGGCTTCCAGGACCCCGCGGTGCAGGGGCGCGTGTGCAACGAATTCCCGCCGCCGGTCGCGGTGCTCGGCCCGCACGTCGCGCCGATCGGCACGCATTTCTACACCGGCGCCGCCTTCCCCGAGCAGTACCGCAACGCGCTGTTCATCGCCAACCGCGGCTCCTGGAACCGCTCGCGCCTGTCGGGCTTCAACGTGGTGGTGGTGCGCGAGGCCGAGGGCGGGCGCCTGGTGATGGAGGAGTTCCTGTCCGGCCTGCGCGACGACGCCGCGCAGCGCTTCACCGGCCGCCCCTCCGGGCTGCTGACGATGCCCGACGGCGCGCTGCTCGTCTCCGACGAGGACAACGGCGCCATCTACCGCATCACCTACCGCCGGTGAGGCTGGCGGCGCTCCTCCTGGCGGGGTGGGCGCTCGCCCTCCCCGCCGCCGCGCAAGGGCCGCTGGACGGCGCGGCGCTGGCGAACGAACGCCAGTGCGGCGCCTGCCACGGGCTGGACGGGCGCAGCACGGTGCCCGACATGCCGTCGCTCGCCGGGCAGGGGGCGGAGTTCCTCGTCATCCAGCTCGTCCTGTTCCGCGAGGGGCTGCGCAACGCGCCGGCGATGCGCGAACCGGCGCGGGGCCTGTCGGACCCGCAGGTGCAGGCGCTGGCCGATTTCTACGCCGCGCTGCCTTCCGGCCCAAAGGAGGATCGCGGGCTGCTGGACGCGGCGCTGGCGGCGCGGGGCGCGCAGCTCTCGGCGGCGCGCAACTGCAACGCCTGCCACGGCGCGGATTACGGCGGCCGGGCCCACCTGCCGCGCATCAACCACCAGCGCGAGGACTACCTGGCGCACGCCCTGGCGCAGTACCGCGACGGCACGCGGGTGGGCATGGACACGCAGATGAACGGGGTGATGCACGGGCTGGGGGACGCCGACATCGCCGCGCTTGCGCACCACCTGGCCCACGCGCCTTGATGCCGCGGGTGCGCCGCCCGACATGGGCGCGATGCGCTTCGACAACTCCTACGCCCGCCTGCCCGACCGCTTCTTCGCGCGCCAGCCGGGGACGCCCGTCGCCGCACCCCGGCTGCTGAAGGCCAACCACGCCCTGGCGCGCGCGCTGGGACTGGACCCCGCCTGGCTGGAATCCCCCGAAGGCGTGGCCGCCCTGGCCGGCAACGCGGTGCCGGACGGCGCGGAACCCCTCGCCCAGGCCTATGCCGGCCACCAGTTCGGCGGCTTCACCCCCAGCCTGGGCGACGGCCGCGCCCTGCTGCTGGGCGAGGTGATCGCCCCCGATGGCGCGCGCTTCGACCTGCAGCTGAAGGGCTCCGGCCCCACCCCCTGGTCGCGCCGCGGCGACGGGCGGGCGGCGATCGGCCCCGTGCTGCGCGAATACGCCATCAGCGAGGCGATGCACCGCTTCGGCATCCCCACCACCCGCAGCCTGGCCGCGGTGGCGACCGGCGAATGGGTGATGCGCGAGGACGCGCTGCCCGGCGCCGTGCTGGCCCGCGTGGCGGCCAGCCACATCCGCGTCGGCACCTTCCAGTACTTCGCGGCGCGCGAGGACGTGGAGGCCGTGCGCCTGCTGGCCGACCACGCCATCGCCCGGCACGACCCGGCGGCGGCCGCGGCGCG
>JALHNW010000162.1 GCA_022843345.1 Rubritepida sp.
GGAGGGGGTGTAGACCATGGCCTCCAGCAGCTCGGCGAAGGCGGCGACGCTCATTGTTTTGGGCCCTCAGGCGCCGGGCGGCCGCATCCGCGGCCTTGGCTACGCCGCGCCGTGGGCGTGCCGGCTGCGCGCGCGATCTGGCGGCGCCGGCCGCCGTGCGGCCGGATGGGTGTTTGGGGGCCCTCGAGCGCCGGGCCGCCGGGCGGCCGGGTGATGGGGGCCGCGCTCATGCCGCCTCCCCCGGCTCGTCCTCGATCTCCTCGTCGCCCAGCCCGACCAGGTGCAGCGCCCTTCCGCGCTGGCCGCGTTGCGCGAGCGCGTGGATCAGCGCCTCCTCCCGCCCGTGGGTGATCCAGATCTCGGGGGCCTGGACCTCGGCGCAGGTGGCCAGCAGCTCGGGCCAGTCGGCGTGGTCGCTGATGACCATGGGCAGCTCCACGCCACCCTGCCGCGCGCGCTGGCGCACGCGCATCCAGCCCGATGCCAGGCAGGGCACCGGGTCGGAGAGCCGCCGCGCCCAGCGATCCTGGATCGCGCTCGGCGGCGCCATGACGATGCTGCCGACGAAGCGCGCCTTGTCCTTCACCGTCGCGCTCTCCAGCGGGCCGAGCGGCACGCCGAGTTCCTCGTACAGCAGGCACAGCTTCATCAGCGCGCCGTGCAGCGGGATCGGCCGGTCCCACCCCGCCTGGCGCAGCAGGGCGATGAGGCGCTGCGCCTTGCCCAGCGCGTAGCAGCCGATGACGTGGGTGCGCTCGGGGAACAGCGCCACCGACTTCAGCAGCCGCGCGATCTCCCCTGCCGGGTCGGGGTGGCGGAACACCGGCAGGGCGAAGGTCGCCTCGGTGACGAAGACGTCGCAGGGCACCGGCTCGAAGGGCGCGCAGGTGGGGTCGGGCTGGCGTTTGTAGTCGCCGCTGACCACGGCGCGGGAGCCGCGCCACTCCATCACCACCTGGGCCGAGCCCAGCACGTGCCCCGCCGGGCGCAGCGTGACCTTCACGCCGTTGAGGCTGATCGCCTCGCCGTAGCGCAGCGCCTGCTGGCTCTCGCCCGCCCGGCCCTCGCCCATGCGGGCGCGCATGACGGCCAGCGTCTCCTTCGTCGCCAGCACCGCGCCCATTCCGGGGCGGGCGTGGTCGGCATGAGCGTGGGTGACGACCGCGCGCTCCACCGGGAAGCGCGGGTCTATGAAGAAGCCGCCAGGTTCGCACCACAGGCCTTCGGGGCGGGTGCGGAGCCAGGTCTCGGGGTGGGGGGGTGCCATCATGTCACTGCGTGAATGCGCCTTTGCCGCCCCTGGTTCCCCGCCTATATGGCACGGGTGCAGGGAACATTGCCCGAACAGTTCCGAGATTGGTTCGCCTCCCGCGGCTGGCAAGCCCGGCCGCACCAGCTCGCCATGCTGCGCGCGGCGCGTGCCGGGCAATCGGCGCTGCTGATCGCCCCGACCGGTGGCGGCAAGACGCTGGCGGGCTTCCTGCCCTCGCTGGTGGAGCTGGCGGGCGGCGGCCACGAGGGGCTGCACACGGTCTACGTCTCGCCCCTGAAGGCGCTGGCGGTGGACATCGCCCGCAACCTGATGGCGCCCATCACCGACATGGCGCTGCCCGTGCGCGTGGAGGCGCGCACCGGCGACACGCCGGCCAACCGCCGCGCCCGCCAGCGCGCCACCCCGCCGGAGATGCTGCTCACCACGCCGGAATCGCTCGCCGTCCTGCTGTCCTCGCCGGACGCGCGCGAGATGTTCGCCCACCTGCGCTGCGTGGTGGTGGACGAGGCGCACGCGCTGGCCGGCACCAAGCGCGGCGACCAGCTTTCCCTGTGCCTCGCCCGCATGGCGCTGCTGGCGCCGGGGCTGCGGATCACCGGCCTGTCCGCCACGGTGAACCACCCGGACGCGCTGCGGCGCTGGCTGCGGCCCGATGGGTCGGTGCAGCTGGTGCAGGGCGCCAAGGGCGCGCAGCCGCGCATCGGCGTGCAGCTTCCCGCCGGCCACCTGCCCTGGGGCGGGCACATGGGGCTGGCGAGCGCGCCCGAGATCATGGGCCGCATCGCCGCCGCCGGCGTCACCATCGTCTTCGTCAACACCCGCGCCCAGGCGGAGCTGGTCTTCGCCGCCCTGTGGCGCCTGAACGAGGACGCGCTGCCCATCGCGCTGCATCACGGCAGCCTCACCGTCGAGCAGCGGCGCAAGGTGGAGGCCGCGATGTCGGACGGCCGCCTGCGCGCCGTGGTGGCGACCGCCTCGCTCGACCTCGGCATAGATTGGGGCGCGGTGGACCAGGTGATCCAGGTCGGCGCGCCCAAGGGCGTGGCGCGGCTGCTGCAGCGCGTGGGCCGCGCCAACCACCGCATGGACGAGCCCTCCCAGGCCTTCCTGGTGCCGGCCAACCGCTTCGAGGTGATCGAGTGCCAGGCCGCCATCGAGGCGGTGCGCGCGGGCGAGCTGGACGGCGAGGCCCCGCGCCCCGGCGGGCTGGACGTGCTGGCGCAGCACGTCCTCGCCATGGCCTGCCACGCCCCCTTCGACCCGGACGCGCTGTATGCCGAGGTGACCCAGGCCGGCGCCTACGCCGCGCTGACGCGCCGCGACTTCGACGACGTGGTGCGCTTCTGCGAGGATGGCGGCTACGCCCTGCGCTCCTACGACCGCTGGCGCCGGCTGTTCCAGGACGCGCAGGGCCTGTTCCACATCCGCGGCGACGCGGTGGCCCGCCTGCACCGCATGAACCTCGGCACCATCGTGGACAGCCCGCTGATGAAGGTGCGGCTGCGCGGCGGGCCCGTGCTGGGCGAGGTGGAGGAGTGGTTCCTGTCCACCCTCACCCCGGGCGACAGCTTCCTGTTCGCCGGCCAGGTGCTGACCTTCGAGGGCATCAGCGGCGTGGTGGGCGAGGTGTCGCGCGGCGGCTCGGACAAGCCGCTGGTGCCGACCTATGCGGGCTCGCGCCTGCCGCTCTCGACGGACCTCGCCGCACGGGTGCGCGCCATCATCCACGACCCTGCTCGCTGGAAGCTGCTGCCCGCCGAGGTGCGGCAATGGCTGCGCATCCAGCGATTGCGCTCGGAACTGCCGACGCCCGACGGGCTGCTGGTGGAAAGCTTCCCGCGCGGCGGTCGCTGGTTCCTGGTGGCCTACGCCTTCGAAGGGCGGCTGGCGCACCAGACGCTGGGCATGCTGGCGACGCGCCGGATGGAGCGGCTGGGCTGGGGCCCGCTGGGCTACCTCGCCACCGACTACGTGCTGGCCATCTGGGCCGCGCACGAGCCGGGCGAGGCGAGCGAACTGTTCACCGAGGACCTGCTGGGCGAGGAGCTGGAGGAGTGGATCGCCGAATCCTCCATGCTGCGCCGCACCTTCCGCAACATCGCCACCATCGCGGGCCTCGCGGTGAAGAACCACCCCGGAACCGAGAAGTCCCGCCGCCAGATGACCGTGAACACCGACCTGATCTACGACGTGCTCCGCAAGCACGAGCCCGACCACATCCTGCTGCGCGCCACCAAGCAGGAAGCCGCGCACGGCCTGACGGACGTGGAACGGCTGGGCGCGATGCTGGCGCGCGTGAAGAACCGCGTGACGCATCGCAGGCTCGACCGCGCCTCGCCGCTCGCCGTCCCCGCGCTGATCGAGCAGGGGCGCGAATGGGTGGCCGGCGGCGCCGAAGACGACCTGCTGGCCGAGGCCGCCGCCCTGGTGAACGAGGCGACCGGCGGCGCCGAGGCCTTCAACGAGACCTTGGCCGCCGTGACCGACGAGATCCGCGTGAAAGGCGAATGGGGCGCCGACAGCATGAAGCGGCGCGAGCGGAGGCGCCGCCGGTGACCTGCGCCCCCCTGCACCTGGTGGGCGAGCGGCTGATGCTCTGCCCCACCGGCGTCCTCCATGTCCCGGCCGAGCGGGCCGTCGTGGCCGCCGACCTGCACCTGGAGAAGGGCAGCGCGCTCGCCGCCCGCGGCCACATGCTGCCGCCCTACGACACGCGCGACACCATCGCGCGCCTGGCGCTGACCGTCCGCCGCCACGGCGCGCGCCGCCTGGTGCTGCTGGGCGACAGCTTCCACGACGACCACGGCCCCGCCCGCATGGCGGAGGCCGACCGCGCCGCGCTGGCGCGCCTCTGCGCCAGCGTGGAGGAATGCGTGTGGGTCAGCGGCAACCACGATGCCGCGCATGGCGTGGCCGAGTGGCGCGTGCGCAAGCTGGTGTTCCGCCACCAGGCCGGCGAAGTGGCGCGGGGCGAGGCGGAGGTCAGCGGCCACTGGCACCCCAAGGCGACGATGCCCACGCGCGTCGGCGGCATCACGCGGCCCTGCTTCCTCGCCACCGCGAACCGGCTGATCCTGCCCGCCTTCGGCAGCTACACGGGCGGGCTGAACGTGCTGGACCCGGCCATGGCGCCGCTGGCGCGCAACGCCACCCGCGTCTTCCTCATCGGCGATGCGCGGCTGCATTCGGCGCCGTTCGACGCGCTTCGCCGGGCGGCGGCCTGAACGCGCGAACGGCCGCGCGGGGGTTCCCGCGCGGCCGCCGGTGGGTAGCCCAGAAGCGCTACTGGATAAGCGGCACGTCGATCGGCAGCACCACGCCGTTGGACGCCATGATCTCGGGCACGATGAAGCGGGTGGGGCGCAGCTCGGCGTTCACGCCGCCCACGCCGAAGCCGCTGTCGCCGATGATGCGCGTGTTGTAGGCCTGCCCGGCCTGCGACACGACCTCGACCGAATTGCCGTTGCGCGTGCGCATCCGCGTCGTGGTGTTGGCCAGCTGCGCCAGGGTGTAGCGCCCCTCGACGATGTGCATGTTCACGAAGGCCTGGAGCCGCACGCGGTCCGGGCTGGTCTGCGAGCCCTGGCTGTTCACCGCGTTCGGGTTCAGCGACTCGCGCAGGTTCACCGGCAGGCGCTCCATGGCGGCGTTGGTCGGCGCCAGCAGGGTGAAGGGCCCGGCGCCGCGCAGCTGCTCGACCATGCCGGCGCGCGACACGTATTCGAGGAAGGCGTCGAAGTTGCCGGCGGCGGCCAGCGCGTCCACCACGTTCGTCATCTGGGCCTGGCTCTGGCCGGAAACGACGGGCATGTTGGAGGTGGCGGTCTGCGCGAAGGCCGGCACGGCGAAGAGCGTGGCGGCGGCACCGAGCAGCGCCCGGCGGGATTGGCTCGTCATGGTCGGAAGCTCCTGAGGATGGGATGTCCTGTCCGCCGCAACGTGACGATGCCGGGCACGGTTGCAGCCTTTCCGCGCGCGGGGCGCGGCCCTACATCACGTGCATGACCGCACCCGCCATCGTCTGGTTCCGCCAGGAGCTGCGCCTCG
>JALHNW010000163.1 GCA_022843345.1 Rubritepida sp.
GGGGCGCGGCGCCTGCCGGACGGGCAGCTGCGCGCGGGCGCCAACCCGCGCGGCATGCAGGGCTACGCGGTAGGCCGCTAGACGCGCAGCATGTCGGGCGGCGCGTCATCCGTCGCCGCGCGGGTGAACAGCCCGGCCAGCAGGGACAGCGCGCCGAAGCCGAACAGCGGCAGCGCGTCCCGCCCCACGATGCCCAGCATGAAGGGCGCGCTGACCAGCGCCAGGCCGGCCAGCACGTCCAGCCCCAGGTGGATGTTCATCGGCATCACCCGCCAGATGCCCAGCTCGTACTTCGTCAGCGCCGCGTAGAGGATCGCCCCCGCCCCCATCAGCCACAGCAGCAGCGCGGGCGCGCCGTGCAGGCCCATCAGGAATGGCGTGGCCAGCATGCCGATGCCGGCCAGGTAGTCGAGGACGCCGTGCAGGCGGGTGGGAAGGAAGCGCATGGCCCCGGAACGCGCGGCCTCACGCCCCGTTGCGGTCCCTCGCGTGGTGTTCGCGCAAGGTGGGCAGGTCCAGCCAGGATTCGCGGCGGACGGTCCAGAGTTCGTAGGTGGGCGGGAACAGGTCGGGCTCGTCGAAGCCGCCATGGTACAGCTCGATGCCGCCCTCATCCTCGCCGAACACGTGGCTGCCGCAGGCGGGGCAGAAGGCGCGGGCGTAGCCCGGCTTGCTGTGCAGCCGCCGCGCCCCGCCGGTGACCGCCACCTGCGCGCGGTCGAACACCGCGAAGCTCATGAAGGGCGCGCCGTGCAGCTTGCGGCAGTCCAGGCAGTGGCACACGCCCACGCGCTTCGGCTCGCCCTGCACCGCGAAGCGCAGCGCCCCGCAGAAGCAGCCTCCTGTGCGCGCCGTCACGCCGCCACCGCCTCGGCGCGGGCCAGCTTGGCGAGGTTGGTCACCAGGCCGCGCGCCGCCTTGACCCGCTGGTCGAAGGGCATCTCGCGCAGCAGGGCCACCTTGCCGTCGGGGCGCAGCTGCACCAAGCCCTTCTGCCGCGCGGCCCATTCCACCAGCCCCACCGCGTTCTCGAACCGTCCCTGCCGGAAGGTGACGACGATGCCCTTGGGCCCGGCATCCACCTTCTCGACGTTGGCTTCCTTGCAGCGCAGCTTAATGGCGACGACGGCCAGCAGGTTCTCCACCTCCGGCGGCAGCGGGCCGAAGCGGTCCACCAGCTCGGCGCCCATGGCGTCCACCTCGCGCTCGCTCTCCAGCGCGCCGATGCGGCGATAGAGGCCCAGGCGCACCGGCAGCTCGGCCACGTAAGGCTCGGGGATCAGCACGGCGAGGCCGAGGTTGATCTGCGGCATCCAGGCGCCGTCGCCCGGGTCCTTCTTGCGCGAGCCGGCGCGGAGGTCGGCCACCGCCTCCTCCAGCATCTCCTGGTACAGCTCGATCCCCACCTCGCGGATCTGGCCCGACTGCTCCTCGCCCAGCAGGTTGCCGGCGCCGCGGATGTCCAGGTCGTGGCTGGCCAGGGTGAAGCCGGCGCCGAGGTTGTCCAGCGTCTGCATCACCTCCAGCCGCTTCTGCGAGGTGGGCGAGAGGCGGTGGTGCGCCGGCCAGGTGAGGTAGGCGTAGCCCCGCTGCTTGCCGCGCCCGACGCGGCCGCGCAGCTGGTAGAGCTGGCCCAGCCCGAACATGTCGGCGCGGTGGATGATGAGCGTGTTCACCGCCGGCATGTCCAGGCCGGATTCCACGATGTTCGTCGCCAGCAGGATGTCGTGCTTGCCGTCGCCGAACTCGGTCATCACCGTCTCCAGCTCGGTGGCCGAGAGGCGGCCATGCGCCTGGATCATCCGCGCCTCGGGCGCGATCTCCTTCATGCGCTCGGCCATCTTCGCCATGTCCTCGATGCGCGGCACCACGCAGAAGATCTGCCCGCCGCGGAAGCGCTCGCGCTGGATGGCCTCGCGCAGCACCAGCGGGTCCCAGGGCATGATGAAGGTGCGGACGGCCAGGCGATCCACCGGCGGGGTCGCCATCACGCTCATCTCGCGCACGCCGGAAAGCGCCAGCTGCAAGGTGCGCGGGATGGGCGTCGCCGTCAGCGTCAGCACGTGCACCCCCGCCTCCAGCTCCTTCAGGCGCTCCTTGTGCTTCACGCCGAAATGCTGCTCCTCGTCCACGATGACGAGGCCGAGGTCGCTGAACTCGATGCCCTTGCCCAGCAGCGCGTGGGTGCCGACGACGATGTCCACCTCGCCCTTCGCCACCGCCTCCCTCACCAGCTTCTGCTCCTTCGGGCTCACCATGCGCGAGAGCTGGGCGATGCGGACCGGCAGCCCCTCGAAGCGGGCGGAAAAGATGCGGTGGTGCTGGCGGGCCAGCAGCGTGGTCGGCACCACCACCGCCACCTGGGAGCCCGCCATCGCCACGGTGAAGGCCGCGCGCAGCGCCACCTCCGTCTTGCCGAAGCCCACGTCGCCGCAGATCAGCCGGTCCATCGGGCGGCCGGCGGCCAGGTCCTCCAGCACGTCGGCGATGGCGCGGGACTGGTCCTCCGTCTCCACGTAGGGGAAGCGGGCGCAGAACTCCTCCCACGCGCCCTCGGGCGGGGCGATGATGGCGGATTCGCGCGTCTTGCGCTCGGCGGCGATCTTGATGAGGCCGGCGGCCATGTCGGCGATGCGCTGCTTGGCCTTGGCCTTGCGCGCCTGCCAGGAGGCGCCGCCCAGCTTGTCCAGCGCCACGCCCGCCGTCTCGGTGCCGAAGCGCGACAGCACCTCGATGTTCTCCACCGGCACGTAGAGGCGCGCCTGCCCGTCATATGTGAGCTTCAGGCAGTCATGCGGGGCGCCGCCGGCCTGCACCGTCTCCAGCCCCTCGTAGCGGCCGATGCCGTGCTCGGCATGCACCAGCAGGTCGCCCACCTCGATCTGCGTTGCATCCGCGATGAACTGGTCGGCGCGCTTGCGCTTGCGGGGCGGGCGGGCGATGCGCTCGCCCAGCAGGTCCTGCTCGGCGGTGACGGACAGGCCCTGGCCGATGAAGCCGCGCTCCAGCCCCAGCACCGCCACGCCCACGGTTCCGGCCGCCAGGGATTGCGCCTTGTAGCCATCCTCCACCACCTCGGCCGCCACGCGGTTCTCGCGCAGCAGCGTCAGCAGGCGTTCGCGCGAACCGCGCGTCCAGGCCACCAGCAGCGGGCGGCGGCCGCGCCCCATCTCGGATTCGGCATGCGCGGCGTAGGCATGGAACACGTTCTCGCCGGCCTGCCGCGCCTCGGCGAAGGTGCGGCCCGCGCGCCCGCCGGCATCCACGCCCGGCGCGCCGTCCGGCTTGTGGAAGGGCGAGAAGCGCAGCAGCGGCCCGCCCGCCAGCATCGCGTCCCAACCCTTGCGGTCGAGGTACAGGCGGCCGGGCGGCACCGGGCGGTAGGGCACCTCGCCCTCGGTGATGCGGGCCGGGATGCGTCGCGCCTCGTAGTGGTCGGAAATCATCTCCAGCCGCGCCGCCAGCGCGTCCTCCGCCTGGTGGTCCAGGCTGGCGGAGGCGCCGGGCAGGTAGTCCAGCAGCGTCTCCATGGCCGGATGGAACAGCGCGGCCCAGTGCTCCATCCCCGGGTGGCGGCGCCCGGCGCTGACGCTGACGTAGAGCGGGTCCTCGGCGGCGGCGTTGGTGAACAGCTCGCGGTAGCCGGTGCGGAAGCGCTCGACGCTGGCGGGGTCGAGGAAGACCTCGCCCACCGGGCGCAGCACCAGCCGGTCGAGATGCTCGCGCGAGCGCTGGGTCTCGGTGTCCAGGCGGCGGATGCTTTCCACCTCGTCGCCGAAGAAGTCCAGGCGCAGCGGGTCGGCGCTGCCCGACGGGAACAGGTCCAGGATGCCGCCGCGCACGGCGTATTCGCCCGGCTCCATCACCGTCCCCGTGCGGCCGTAGCCGTTGGATTCGAGGAACCCCACCACGGATTCGAGCGAGGCGATGCCGCCCTTGCGCAGCGACAGCGCGGCCCCCTGGAAGGCGCTGCGCGGCGGGACCCGCTGCACCAGGGCGTTCACCGTGGTGAGCACGATGCGCGGGCGCGTCGGCGGCTCGGTCAACTCGGCCAGCGTCGCCACGCGCTCGGCCACCAGCTCGGGATTGGGCGAGACGCGGTCGTAGGGCAGCACGTCCCAGGCGGGGAAGCGCAGCAGCTCCGCCTCGGGCATGAAGAAGGCCAGCGCCTCGGCCAGCCGGGCCATGCGCGCGTCATCGCGGCATACATGGAGGATGGGGGCCTGGGTCTCGGCGCGGCGGGCGCGCAGCAGCAGCGCGTCGAAGCCCTCGGGGGCGCCGAAGACGTCGAGCGCGGCCGTCAAGCCGTGCGCCCCGCGCCCGGGGCCCGCATCTCGGCCACGATTCGCGCCAGCAGCGGGCCTTCCGCCCAGGCCGGCACGGGGCGGCGCCCGCTCAGCCAGTCCGTGAGGTCAACATCGGGCATCTCCAGGATCGCCTCCAGCTCGTCCAGCTCCAACGCATCCAGCGCGGGCAGGTGGCGGCGCACGAAGCCGCCCAGCATCAGGTCGCATTCCTTGGTGCCGCGATGCAGGGCGCGGAACAGCAGGCGGCGGTGGCGGGGGGTGAGGTCATCGGTCACGGGTGCCATATAGGGCGGGTGAACGCCCCCGTCAGCCTGGAACCGCTCTTCGCGCCCATCGCCACCCTGCCCGGCGCAGGCCCCAAGCGCGCCGCCCTGCTGGAGAAGGCGGCCGGCGGCGGGCGCGTGCTGGACCTGCTGTTCCACCTGCCCGACCGCATCGCCGAGCGGCGGCGGATCGCCCACCCCTCCCAGGCCCCGGCGGAGGCCGACGCCATCCTCTGCGTCACGCCGACATCCATCCGGGCGGCGAAGTCCCGCCTCACCAACCGCCGCTACGTGGAGGTCCGCACGGCGGAATCGGTGACCATCCGCATCCTCAACGGCTGGCTGGCCACGGTGGAGCGGCAGTTCCCCCTGGCCGAGCCGCGCTGGGTTTCCGGCCGCGTGAAGGGGGAGGGCGAGGGCTGGTCCATGGCCAACCCCGACGTGGCGCGCGACCCCGCCGACCTGCCGGCGCTGGAGCCCATCCACCGCCTCACGGAATCGCTGCAACGCCCGGTGATGGCCGCGGCCATCCGCAACGCCCTGGCCCTGCTGCCCCCATCCCTGCCCGAATGGGCCGACGCCCCCCTGCTGGCGCGCGAGGCCTGGCCTACCTTCACCGACGCCCTTCGCGCCCTGCATGCCCCCGCCACGCCCCCCGGCCCCGCCCCACGCGAGCGCCTGGCCTATGACGAGGCCTTCGCCGGCCAGGTGGCGCTCGGCCTGCTGCGCCGGCGCCACCGCACCTC
>JALHNW010000164.1 GCA_022843345.1 Rubritepida sp.
CGTTCTGGTCGGGGGCGAGGACGGCGAAGCCCTCGCGCTCGGCCAGCGCGGTCCAGCCGGTGCCGCGGTCGTAGCCGCGGGCATCCTGGCGGCAGCCATGCAGGGCCACCACCAGGGCGCGCGCGCCGGCGGGGACGAAGGCGTGGGCGTCCAGCGCCCCAGGATTGGGGCCGAAGCCGGTGACGCGGGAAAGGGGCGAGACGGTGGGCGGCTGGGTGGTGGCGCGGCGGGTCCGCACCAGGTCGTCCAGCTTGGCGAAGGGCTTGCGCAACGGCGTGGTCCTCGTGGTGCAGGCGCGATGTTGCGCTGCACCATCAACCGCTGTCGAGCGGATTGGTTACCGATGCTGTCCCAATCCGCCCGTCCGCCTCACGCGCTCTCGTAGAGGCGGGTGAGGGAGAATTCACGGTGGCCCAGCAATTCGGCCGCCGTCAGTTCGCCATCCGCGGTGCGCAGCATGCAGTCCAGCAGCGCCTCGCCGGCATCGTCCATGTTCATCCGCTTCTGCAGCAGCCCGGTCACGTCCACGTCGATGTGCTCGCTCATGGTGCGCTGGGTGCGCGGGTTGGCGGTGATCTTGATGACCGGCAGGATGGGGTTGCCGATCACGTTGCCCTGCCCGGTGGGGAAGAAGTGCACCGCGTAGCCGGAAGCGGCGCAGAGCGTGACCATCTCGGCGGCCGCGCTGGAGCTGTCCATGAACCACAGGCCAGGGCCGGTCGGTTCCTCGGCCTTGTCCAGCACGCCGTCCACCGTGCAGCGGTGGCCGATCTTGGTGATGTTGCCGAGCGCCTTCTCCTCGATGGTGGTCAGCCCGCCCTCGATGTTGCCCTTGGTGGGCTGGCTCTCGGACAGGTCGGAAGTCTTGTTCACCTCCACCACGCGCTGGTAGCGGTCGAACATCGCCTGGAACTGTTCCGCGATCTCGGGCGTGCGGCAGCGGGCCTTCACCAGGTGCTCGCCGCCCGTGAGTTCGGTGGTCTCGCCGAACACCAGGGTGTGGCCGGCCTCCCACAGCTTGTCGAAGGCGTTGCCGACGGTGGGGCAGGACGCCAGCCCGCTGGTCGTGTCGCTCTCGCCGCACTTGGTCGAGACCCACAGCTCCACCAGCGGCGCCGTCGTGCGCCGCAGCTTGGAGGCGTGCTTCACCATGCGGTAGGCGGCGCGGGAGGCGTTCATGATGGTGTTGAGGTCGCCGTTCTGCTCGATGGCGAAGCCCTCCACCGGCTTGCCCGACTTCGCGATGCCCTCGACGATCTTGCCCGTCCAGCCCGGCTCGATGCCGATGACGATGACGGCGGCGACGTTGGGGTTGGTGCCGGTGCCGATCAGGGTGCGGAAATGCAGCTCCAGGTCCGCGCCGAACTGCAGGCGCCCATAGGCGTGCGGGATCGCCATCGCGCCCTTGATGTTGTTGGCCACCGCCTCGGCCGCCGCGTTGGACAGGTCGTCCACCGGCAGCACGATGACGTGGTTGCGGATGCCCATGCGGCCGTTCTCGCGCCGCCAGCCTTCGAATGAGGCGCCCTTGAGGTCCATGCTCACCACCGCTTCGTCTTGACGTTGTGGACGTGCAGGTGCTCGCCCGGCTGGATGTCGGCGACGGCCTTCCCGATGTCCACGCCGTACTTGATGATGGCGTCGCCCGCCTTGATCGGGCGGATCGCCAGCTTGTGGCCGATCGGGATGTCCGACTTGGCGTCGAACTCGATCATGCGGTCCTGGTCCATGATCCAGCCGTTGATGCGGTTGGACGCCGTCAGCCCCTCCACCACCACCACGCCCACGCTGTCGCCCTCGTCATGGACGACGAAATGGATCGTCATTCGCGCTCCCTTCGCTTCGAGTCTTGTACAAGACTGGACCGCTTTCCCCGGTGCGGCAAGCGGGGCGGGGTTCAAACCGGCGCGGCGCCGTGGCACGATGCGCCGGCAAGCACGGGAGCGACGGCGATGGCGGGCGTGTTCTGGTACGACGGGCAGTGGTTCACGGAGGAGCCGAAGATCCTCGGCCCCATGGACCACGCCTTCTGGCTCGGCTCCGTGATCTTCGACGGCGCGCGGGCCATCACCGGCTGGGCGCCGGACCTCGGGAAGCATTGCGCGCGCGCCGTGCGCTCGGCCCGGTTCATGGGCATGAAGCCGACCATGACGGCGGAGGCGATCGAGGCGCTGTGCGTGGAGGGCATCCGCCGCATGGGGCCGGACGCCACGCTCTACATCCGCCCGATGTTCTTCGTGCGCCGCGGCCTGGGCGCCTCGCGCCCCGACCCGGACAGCACGGACTTCATCCTCTCGCTCTACGAGGCGCCGCTGCCGGGCTTCGTGGGCTTCAGCGCGATGGTGACGCCCTTCCGCCGCCCGGCCACCGACATGGCGCCGACGGACGCCAAGGCCGCCTGCCTGTACCCCAACGGCGCGCGTGCCACCGCCTGGGCGATCGAGCGCGGGGCGGAGATGGCGATCCTGGGCGACGCCGCCGGCAACCTGGCGGAGTTCGCCAGCAGCAACCTGTGGTTCGCCAAGGACGGCGTGGTGGTGACGCCCGCGCCCAACTTCACCTTCCTCAACGGCATCACCCGCCAGCGCGTGCTGGCGCTGCTGCGCGAGAACGGCGTTTCGGTGGAGGAGCGCGCGGTGCGCCCGGAGGAGCTGGACGCGGCGGACGAGGTGTTCTCCACCGGCAACTACGGCAAGGTGCAGCCCTGCACGGCGATCAACGGCCGCGCGCTGGCGCCCGGCCGCTTCGCGAAGCAGGCGGATGAGCTCTACTGGGCCTGGATGCGGGCGCAGCCGCGCATCGCGGCGCAGGCCCAGGCGGCAGAATAGGGGCGGCGGAGCAGGACATGGCGTTGAAGATGGAAGACCTCGTCACCGGCGAGGGCGTGATGGCGCTGGCGGGCAAGACCGTCACCGTCCACTACACCGGCTGGCTGCACGACCCGAAGGCAGAGGCGAGCCGCGGGCGCAAGTTCGACTCCTCGCTGGACCGCAACGACCCCTTCGTCTTCCCGCTGGGCTCCGGCCACGTCATCCCGGGCTGGGACCGCGGCGTGGCGGGGATGCGGGTGGGCGGGCGCCGCATCCTCACCATCCCGCCCGAGATGGGCTACGGCGCGCGCGGCGCGGGCGGCGTGATCCCGCCCAACGCCACGCTGGTCTTCGAGGTCGAGCTGCTGGGGGTGGAGTAAGCGCCTTAACTTCCCGGTTACATGTTGACTCGGGCATGCAACCCCTGGTTATGCTCGCCCAGGTTGCATTCCTGGGTGGGCACAAGGCGTGGATTATCCCGAGACACGACCGGCACCGGGGCAGGGCGTCGCCGAGGCGTCCGGCCGCTTCGCCGTCCCGGCCGCCGCCGCCCTGGCCGAGCGGCCCTTCGCCCCGCCCGAGGCGTATGAGGACGCCGCACGGCCCGCGCGCCCCTTCTCCTCCCATGGCGGGCCGCAGGGGCACCGCCAGCGCATGCGCGACAAGCTGGTGCATCGCGGCCCCGATGCCCTGGCAGACTACGAGCTGCTGGAGATGCTGCTCTACGCCGCCATCCGCATGGGGGACACCAAGCCGCTCGCCAAGCAGCTGATCAACCGGCACGGCTCCTTCGCCAAGGTGCTGTCGGCGCGGGCCGACGTGCTGGCGCGCGAGCCGCAGCTGGGGGTAAACGGCGCGGCCGCGCTGAAGCTGGTGCAGGCCTCCGCCCTGCGGCTGGTGCAGGCGGAGGTGATGGAGATGCCCGTGCTGTCCAACTGGGACGCGCTGATGGGCTACCTCACCGCCGCCCTCGCCCGCGAACGCACCGAGCAGTTCCGCGTCCTGTTCCTCGACCCGCGCAACCGGCTGATCGCCGACGAGGTGCTGCACCGCGGCACGGTGAACCACGCCCCCGTGTACCCGCGCGAGGTGCTGAAGCGCGCGCTGGAGCTGCACGCCACCGCGATGATCCTGGTGCACAACCACCCCAGCGGCGACCCCACCCCCAGCGAGGCCGACGTGGAGATGACCCGCCTGGTGGGCGACGCCGCGCGGGTGCTGGAGGTGGCGCTGCACGACCACGTCATCGTGGCGCAAGGTTCCTGGGCCAGCCTGCGCCAGCTGGGCTTCATGTGAGCCGCCCCGGCCGCCGCGCCCCCGGCAGCAGCGCGTAGGCCGGCGCATACCCGTCCATCGCCGCGAAGCGGTCGCGCCACGCCATCACCCGCGGGAAGCGCACGTGCTCCAGCGGCCATTCCGCCAGGGGGTAGTGCAGGTAGCCCTGCATGGAGACGTCGGCGATGCACGGCGCCGCGCCCAGCAGGAAGGGGCGGCCGTCGAGCTGCGCCTCCACCACCGCGAAGGCCGCCTCCACGCGCGCGCGGAAGAAGGCCACCACGGCGGGGTCCGGCGCGTCCGCCCAGCCCAGCAGGAAGCGCCAGGTGGCGAGGTATGAGGTGAACTTGTGGTTGTCGAACAGCAGCCAGCGCAGCACCTCCTCCTCCTCCCCGCCGAAGCGGCCGAAGTGGCGCGCGAGGTGCGTGAGGATGACGCCCGATTGCGTCAGGCGGCGCGCGCCGTGCCCCAGCACCGGCACCTCGCCCATCACCGACACGCGTCCGCGCCATTCCGGCGTGCGCGTCTCGCCGTTGAAGTAGTCCACCCATTGCGCGGACCAGTCCGCGCCGCACAGCGCCAGCATCAGCGCGGCCTTGTAGCAGCCGCCGGATTCGGGGAAGCAGTGCAGGTGGAACTCGCTCACCGGGACATCCTTTCGCGCATCCTGTGGCAGGATGACGCGGTGCTGGTGCTGGACAAGCCCCCGGGCCTGCCGGTGCATGCGGGCCCGCGCGGCGGGCCGTCGCTGGAGGATTGGGGCGAGGCGCTGCGCCAGGGCCGCCGCCACCTCCCCCAGCCGGCGCACCGGCTGGACCAGGACACGGCGGGCTGCCTGGCCTTCGGCCGCACGAAGCCGGCGATGGCGGCGCTCGGGCGCCTCTTCGCCGAGGGGCGGGCGGAGAAGACCTACTGGGCCGTCACGCGCGGCACCCTGCCCGATGCCGGCGCCTGCGAGGCGCCCTTGCTGAAGCGCAGCACGAAGGCGCGCGGCTGGTGGATGGCGGTGGACGCCGCGGGCCAGCCGGCGCGCACCGAATGGCGGGTGATCGGGCGCGGTGGCGGGTTCACCGCGGTGGCGCTGCGGCCGCGCACCGGGCGCACGCACCAGATCCGCGTCCACCTGGCGCATCTGGGCGCGCCGATCCTGGGCGATGCGATGTATGGCGGCGGCGGCGGCGCGCTGCACCTGCTGGCCCGCGCGCTGCGCCAGCCGCTGGAA
>JALHNW010000165.1 GCA_022843345.1 Rubritepida sp.
TCGAAACCTTCGCCCTGGCGCGCCTGCCGGCCGAGCGCTGCGCCGCGCTGATCGAGGCGGCGCGCGACGTGCTGGGCACGCGCTGGGCGGCATTGCTGGCCGCCGATGCGGAGCGCGTGGGGGCGTTCGTGCAGGACGCCGTGCCCTGGGCGCTGGATCACGCGCGGGCCGGCATGCACGGCGTGGCCACCCGGCTGCTGCTGCACCTGCACGAACTGACGGAGCGGTGCGCCTTCGCCCTGCCGCCGGACGGCGCGCTGGCCGAGGCGCAGGCGGCGGCGGCGCGCGCCCTTGCCACAGCGCGCCCATCATCGCGGAGGGCGGCGGCATGAAGCTTCACATCGGCTGCGGCCTGCGGGTGCTGGATGGCTGGGTCAACATCGACAGCGTCGCCCGCGCGCCCGGCGTGCGCACCGACCTCGACGTGCTGGCGCTGCCCTTCGCCGATGCCAGCGTGACGCACATCCTGGCCGAGCACGTCTTCGAGCATTTCGCCTTCGCGGAGGAGGAGCGCCTGTGGCGCGAATGCCGCCGCCTGCTGGCGCCCGGGGGGCTGCTGGAGATCGAGGTGCCGGATTTCGAATGGGTCTGCGCCACCTTCCTGGCCGGGGAGGACCGCTTCCGCGCCTTCTACGTCACCGGCCACGCGGACCACTACTTCGGCGGCGGCCGTGACCTCGGGCAGCGCTGGTCCATCGTCCAGACCATGGTCTTCGGGAATCAGAACGGCGCGGGCCAGTTCCACCGCTCCGCCTACACCGAGGGCAAGCTGCGCGACGTCGCCGCGATGCTCGGCTTCGCCGGCATCACGGTGGAGCGCCTGTTCAACAAGGGCGGGCAGGCGCTGCGCGCCCGCGTCATCGCGTAGCGAGGAGGATGGCCATGAAGGTCTTCGTGAGCGGCGTCGCGGGCTTCCTGGGCTCGCACCTGGCCGAGCGACTGCTGGCGATGGGGCACGAGGTGGTGGGCTGCGACACGCTGCTGGGCGGCGAGCTGTGGCATGTGCCGCCCGACGCGCAGTTCCACCAGCTCGACTGCCGCGACCACCACGCGATGCGCCGCATCACGGAGGGGTGCGAGCTGGTGTTCCATTGCGCCGCCACCGCCTATGAGGGGCTCTCTGTCTTCTCGCCGGCGCTGGTGATGGACAACATCGTCAGCGGCAGCGTGTCGCTCTTCTCGGCGGCGATCGCGAACGGCGTGCGGCGCATCGTCTTCTGCTCCTCCATGGCGCGCTACGGCGCCAACGAGGTGCCGTTCCGGGAGGGCTGCACGCCGCGCCCGCAGGACCCCTACGGCATCGCCAAGCTCTGCGCGGAGGATGCGCTGCGCAACCTCTGCGCGGTGCACGGCGTGGAGTGGGCGATAGCCGTGCCGCACAACATCATCGGGCCGCGGCAGAAGTTCGACGATCCCTACCGCAACGTCGCCTCCATCATGGCGAACCTGATGCTGCAGGGCCGCCCGCCGATCATCTACGGCGATGGCGAGCAGAAGCGCTGCTTCTCCCACGTCGAGGACTGCCTGGCCTGCCTGCTGGAAATGGGCTTCGGCGACGCCGCGCTGGGCGAGGTGGTGAACATCGGGCCGGACGAGGAGTTCGTGACCATCAACCACCTCGCGCGCGTGATGGCGAAGCTCACGAACTTCACCGGCGAGCCGATCCACGTGCCGGACCGGCCGCAGGAGGTGAAGCTGGCCACCTGCTCGGCCGACAAGGCGCGGCGGCTGCTGGGGTACCGCACGCGCATGGGGCTGGAGGAGGGGCTGGCCACCATCACCGACCACATCCGCAAGGTCGGCCCGCGGCGCTTCCGCTACCACCTCGACATCGAGATCAGGAATGCGCGGACGCCGCGCACCTGGCTGGAGCGGATGTTCTGACGGAAGGGCTTTCTTAAGGATCGCAACCCTAGGCTCTGCGTGCACCCGGAATCGCCGGGCAACCAGGCAAAGGAAAAACACCGATGTCCCTGAACTCCGTGAACACCAACATCGGCGCGATGGTCGCGCTGCAGTCGCTGAACCGCACCAACACCGAGATGGAGGGCGTGCAGAAGCGCATCTCCACCGGCTACCGCGTCTCCGACGCGCGCGACGACGGCGCCGCCTTTGCGGTGGCGGAGCGCGTGCGCGGCGACATGGCGGCCACCACCTCGGCCAACCAGCAGCTCGGCGGCGTGAAGGGCCTGCTGGACGTGGGGCGTTCGGGCCTGGAGAACGTGTCCAACGCGCTGAAGGACCTGAAGAACACGGTGCTGAAGCTGGGCGGCAACGAGCTCACCGCCTCGCAGCGCTCGCAGTACCAGACGGCACTGAAGGAATCGGTGGCCCAGATCCGCAACTTCCTCGCGGATTCCGACTACAACGGGCAGACCATCCTGACCAACGGCACGGCCGCCGGCATCCAGACGCAGATCAAGACGATCCGCAACGGCGATGGCGACGTCTACCAGTTCTCGACCGTGAACGTGAAGACCAACATCGTCGCGCATCTCTCCGCGCTGGTGAACGGCACGACCGCCGGCAGCCTGCTCGCCAACACCTCTACTGCGATCAGCGCGGCCGTCGCCTCGCTCACCGCGGGCGGGCGTGTCACCAAGGCGATCAACGGCACGCTGGACGGGCTGAACGCCGTCGGCGGCTACAGCAACTACGTCGACCGGCAGATCACCTTCAACAAGACCCGCATGGATGCGCAGGAGACCGGCCTCGGCTCCCTCATCGACGCGGATCTCGCGAAGGAATCCGCCAAGCTGCAGGCGCTGCAGATCCGCCAGCAGCTCGGCACCCAGGCGCTCAGCATCGCGAACCAGTCCCCGCAGTCGCTGATGGGCCTGTTCCGCTGACGTGACCCAGGCTGGGCTGGCAGGAGGCCGCCCAGATTTTCCCTCCCACGGGACCCGGCGCCACACCGTCCTCCTGCGCTGCGCGCCGCCGGCCCAGATGAGACGAAGCAATGCTCCAGACCCCGATGCCCCAGGGCGCCGCCGCCTACCGACGCAGCCTCACCCCGCGCCAGATGGAGGCGCAGGTGTTCTCCGCCGTCGCCCGCCGGCTGCGCGAGGCGGAGAGCAGCGGCGCGCGCACGCGCAGCCGTGCCGATGCGCGGCGCCTGTGGTCCTGCGTGATGGACATGGTGGCGGACCCCACGAACCAGCTCCCGCTGGCCTTGCGCGGGCAGATCGCGTCGCTGGCGCTCGCCGTGCAGCGGGAATGCGACGCCCACGACGCCGACCACGCCTTCATCGCCGACGTGACGGACGAGATCGCCCAGGGCCTTTGGAGCTGACGCCATGAACCAGATCGCGCCGGTCAGGACGACCGGGGACCTCCTGCTGTCCGAGGCGGCACGGCTGCTCGGAACCGGCGCCGCAAGCGCCGCCCTGCCGCTGCTCCAGGCGGCGCTGCAGCGGCTCGAGGGGAGTGCGCCGGCCCAGGGGCTGATGGCGGAGGCGCATCTCCAGCTCGCCGACGGACCTGCCGCCCTCGCCGCTGCCGAGGCCGCGCTGGCGCTGGCCCCGGATGACCCGCGGCTGCGCTTGCTGCGCGCCCAGGCGCGGCGCCTGTGCCGCGACCCGGCGGGCGCGATGCAGGACGCCTGCCTGGTGGTGGAGGCCATGCCGCATGATGCCCAGGCGCGCAGGGTCCTCGCCACCATGCTGTCCGAAGGCGGGCAGCATGACGAGGCGCTGTTCCTGTTCTGGGGTCTGGTGCAGGAGGATGGGTCCTGCCAGCGCCGCCGCATAGACCTGGCGCTCGCCCTGTCGCGGTCGGGGCGCTTCGAGGCCGCGGAGGAACTCTACGCCCTGGTCCGCTCCGAATCGGTGGAAACCCGCGGCCTCGGCACGCCGCGGGTGCGGAACATGCTGTCGGCGGGCGATCCTGGCCGGGCGCTGGCGCTGGCGGAGGATGCGGCCGCGCTGGAAGGACCATCGGGCGCACTTCACGCGGCGCGCGGCCAGGCGTTGATGGAGCTGGGGCGGCGGGACGAGGCCCGCCAGGCGCTCGAGTCCGCGATGCGGCTGCAGCCCGGGGACGCCTTCGTCGCCCATCTCGCGGCGGCCCTGGGCCAGGCCGATGGCGAGGTGCACCAGGGCTACGCGCGTGACCTGTTCGATCATTATGCGCCCTTCTTCGAGGCTTCGCTGATCTCGCTGAACTACCGCGCCCCGGCGCTGGTGCTGCGGGCGCTGGAGGCACTCAGGCCAGGACTGGCGGATGGATCGGCGCCGCTCGGCGCCGTGCTGGACCTGGGTTGCGGCACCGGGCTGCTGGGCGTCGTGGTGCATGACCGGCTCAGCGACGGCCTGGTCGGGGTGGACCTGTCGCCGCGCATGCTGGACCAAGCGCGCGCCAAGGGGATCTATACCGCGCTCCATCTCGACGAAGCCTGCCATTTCCTGGAGGCGGGGACGGATCGCTTCGACGCGGTGCTGGCGGGCGACGTGCTGATCTACGTCGCCGATGCGCGGCGGATGCTGCGCGGGATGGCCCGCCGGCTCGCACCGAATGGCATCGCCGTCTTCACCTGCGAGGCGCCCCCTGATGGCCTGGACGAGGCGATCAACGCCCAGGGCCGCTTCCAGCACGGCGAGGCCTTCCTGCGCGCGGCCCTTGCCGCCGCCGGGCTGGAGCCTTGCATCCTGCGCCGCGAGGCGCTGCGGCTCGAAGCGGGCGAGCCTGTCCCCGGGTGGATCGTCGCCGCCCGCCACGCCCCGTGATGGATGGCGACCTCGCCGCCGCCATCGCGCTGCTGCGTCAGGGCGACGCGTTTTCGGCGCTGGCGCCGCTGCGGCGCGCCAGCGGGGCGGAGCCCCTGGCGCGGCTGAACCTCGGCCTCGCCCTGATGGACCTCGGCCGCCTGGAGGAGGCCGAGGCGGAGCTTGGCATGCTGCATGCCGCCGGGGCGTGCGACCCGGTGCTCGAACTCCGGCTGGGGCTGCTGGCGGCGCGGCGCGGCGCGGTCGCGTCCGCGCGCGCCCATCTGGAGGCGGCGCTCGCGCTCGACCCGTCCTCATGCCCCGCGCATGTGGCGCTGGCGCGGCTCTGCGATGATGCGGAGGACGCCGCGGCCATGCTCGACCGCGCGCTGGCAGCGCTGCCCGGCAATGCCGACCTGCTTCTGGAGCGCGCGGCCTTGCGGAAGGACGCGGCCGCGATGCGCGCCCTGCTCACCGAACTGCCCGAATCCGGTCGGCTGGGCCGGCTGCTGGCCCGCGCCGAGATTGCCGTCGGCGTGATCCCGCCTGCCCCGGGCGGCGCTTCCGGCTGCGCGGAGGCCGTCG
>JALHNW010000166.1 GCA_022843345.1 Rubritepida sp.
CGGCTTCGGTCGGGAAGCCGGCGCGGGGGGCGGCGTAGGCGGCGTCCACCGTCCGGTCCAGCGCCTTGTGGGCGGCGGACAGGTTCGCGGGCATGGAAAGCGGGTCGTAGAGATCGGCCAGCGTCGCCGATGGGTGGGCGGCGCGGGCGGCGAGCACGCCAGCCGCGGCGGCCTCCACGGCGGCCCGCTGCGCGGGCGTGGGGTCGGGCCAGGGGAAGTTGTTGAAGACGATGCCGGCGGAATAGCGGTAGCGGCTTTCCAGCCGGCCGCAGACGCCGCGGGTCCAGGCCATGTGCATGGTGCTGGTGAGGATGCCGAAGTGGTAGGCGGTGGCGTCCTTTACGATCTTCAGCAGGTTGCTGGGCACGGTGGCTGGCGGCTCGAAATCCATTGGAATGAAGCGGCGCGTTTCCGATGACACCTCGGGAATCACGAGGTAGCGCGCGGTTGGCTGGTTCGCATGAGCATAGCGAGTTGGCGTTTCCGCCAGTTCGCGGGTAGCGGGGCGCTTGCTCTTCGCGCGGAACGCCTTCACGGCGGCGATACGCTCCCGCACCTTCGGCAAAGCGCGGAGTTCCGAGGGTGCCGCATCCGCGAGGTAGAGGCACCAACGCCGGTTGCCGTTCAGGAATTCCTCAGCGCCAATCCACTGCCGAACGAAGGGACGGGCGCCGGGCTCGTCCTCCAGAAACGCTTTCTTCTCCTCGTCGGTAAAGAGGTAATGCCCACCATCAATCGGCTGGTTGCCGAGCGACATTGGCGGCACGTCGCACAGCGGCGTCGTGCGCTTGGCCAGCGCCACCATCGGGCCGTCCACCAGGTAGGGGTTGATGGCGCGCACGCCCTCGACCTCGCGTGGGGCGCCGCGGCCGTTCTCGTAGTCCCACAGGCGCTTGCGCGGGCGGTCCTTCAGGGCGAAGCCGAGGATGGCGCAATGCACCGCGGCCTTGCCGCGCGCCTCGCTGGTCCATTGGAAGGTGCGGTGGGCGAAGTTCAGCACCACGCCCAGCTTCCACAGCTCCGCCCACAGCACGGCGGGCTGCTCGCCCTGGGTGATGCTGTTGGTGGAGACGAAGCAGCATTCGGCGCGGTCATCCTCCTTCATCCAGCGCGCGGCCTTCATGTGCCAGCAGGTGACGTAGTCCAGCAGGCCGGCGTTGCGGGCGCCGCCGAACACCATCACGCGGTCGGCCTGCTGCGCCGCGTTCATGTATTTCGCGCCCACGAAGGGCGGGTTGCCGACGCAGGCGGTGTCCGGCCCCGCCGGGCAGAAGGCGTTCCAGTCCTCGTGCAGCGCGTTCACGCCCGACAGGATGCGCGGGGCGGTGCGGAGCGGGATGCGCGTCAGCAGGCTGCCGAAGACGCGCGAATGCTCCAGGTTCATCAGGTGGTCGGTCATCCACAGGGCCACGCGGGCGATCTGGGCCGGCCAGTCCTCCAGCTCGATGCCGAACATCTGGTCCACGTTCACCGCGCCTACCGTGAGGCTTGCCACGCGGCCGGCCGCGGCGCCGCCATAGATGCGGTTCAGCACCTCCAGTTCGATGCGGCGCAACTCGCGGTAGGCGACGACCAGGAAGTTCCCGCAGCCGCAGGCGGGGTCGAAGATGCGGATTCGGCGCAGGCGGGCCAGCAGGGCGTCCTGCCGCGCGCGCGTCGTGGCGGCGGCGAGGTCGGCGCGCAGGGCGTCCATGATCAGGGGGTCGAGGCATTTGAGGATGTTCGCCTCGGTCGTGTAGTGCTCGCCGCCCGCGCGGCGTTCGGCGCGGTCCTTGATGGTCTGGAACAGGCTGCCGAAGATGGCGGGCGAGACCTGGGACCAGTCCACCTTGCAGGCGTCCAGCAGGGCGTGGCGCATGGCGGCGGTGGTTTCGGGCCGCGCCGCCTTCTCGCCGAACAGGGCGCCGTTGACGTAGGGGAAGGCCGCCAGGTGGGCGGCCAGCGCCGGGGGGCGGCGGTCCTCGGGCGTGTCGAGCACGGCGAAGAGGCGGTCGAGCAGGGCGCCGAGGTCGTCGCCATCCTCGCGCGCGTGGGTGGCGACGAGGTCGCGGAACAGCCCCGTCTCGAAGATGCCGGCGGTGTCGGCGAAGAGGCAGAACAGGGTGCGGACCATCCACACGTCGAGGTCGCGGCCGCCGAAGCGGGATTCCTCCAGCAGGTCATGCAGGGTGCCCATGGCCTGGACGGCCTGGCGGTCCACCGGGTTGGCCGGGGGGGCGGGGCGGGCGGTGTAGCCGGAGATGAAGTCGAAGAGGGACAGGTTGGCGGGGAGGTCGCGCAGGGTGATCTCGCGCTCGGTCGCCGTTTCCAGGTCGCGCAGGCGGATGCGGGCGAAGTCGCTGGTGATGATCCAGCGGGGGAGGTCCTCGTCGCGCAGGCCGGGGAAGTAGTCGCGGGCCTGGCGGCCGGCGGCGTCGAGGTCCTCGCCGCGGGACTTGTGCTCGACGAGGAGCTTGCCTTTCCAGAGGAAGTCTATGCGGCCGCGGCGGGAGGCGGTCACGAGGTCGCGCACCGGGCGTTCGAAGGCGCCGACGCGGCGTGCGGTGACGCCGAAGCAGTGGAGGAAGTCGCGCCAGAAGTTCTGGGCGTCGGCGTTCTCGGAGGTGGCGTCGCGGTATTCGCGGGCGAAGGCGGTGGCGCGGGCGCGAATCTCGTTGAGTGCGATGGGCATTCCCGCAGCGTGCCCTTCGTATGCCGCGCGGTGAAGCCGGGGGTTCGGGGGGACGCTGTCCCCCCGGTTTACCTTGACTTTCTGGTATGTTTTCCTGTTTTGTTCTTTTTATGAAAATGCACCGCACCCCCTCCCACCCCTGGCGCCCCCTGACCGGGGTGGAGCTGCACTGGGCGGCCTTCGCCATGTAGCGCTGCGGGTTGCTGGGCCGTGGCCGGGGCCGGCCCGCGTATTTCGACGCGCTGGAGCGGATGGAGGCGTGCATGGAGGCGGCCGTGCGCCGCCTGCCCTGGGGCGAGGCGGTGACGGAGACGGCGCCCGGGATGAAGCCCGACACGCTGCGGCGGACCTTCCTGCGGTGGACGCGCAAGGGGCTGTGGAAGGAGATGCTGCGGCTGATGCGCTTCGCGGGCGCGCCCAGTGGGGCGATGGAATGGTTCGTGTGCATGGCGTACCGGCGGGCGTGGCGGGCGCAGGGGATCGGCGGCGTGGTGCTGGCGCGGCGGATGGGCTTCGCCTCGGCGCTGCGCGCGCCGCCGGAGTGGATGCGCGACCCGATTTTGTCCGGCGACTGCCTGAAGCGGGCGGCGAAGTGGTTCCCGAAGGGGTGCGGGGCGGTGGCCGGGGTGCTGGACGTGGCGGTGCGGCTGCTGCGGGACACGCTGCGGATGGCGCGGGGCCCTTCGCGGGTGCCGCGGGCGGCGGTGGCGGGGTGGTAGGGGTGCGCCGCTTCCCTCATGCGGCGGTTTGGGCCATGCAGGCCACGGGGCCGGGATTCGGCATGCGTGAGGGAAATGGCCGATGAGCCAGGGCATGGACGCGGCGACGGCCGAGCGGGTGGAGCGGCTGATCGAGGCCGAGGAAGGCGTGATGAACCGCTTCCGCGGCGCGCTGGGGCACGCGGCGGTGGGCATCGCGCTCGCCATGAGCCTGTTCCACCTGTGGGCGGCCTGGAGCATCGTGCCGACGACCACGCTGCGCTTCGTCCATGTGGGCTTCACGATGGTGCTGGGCTTCATGCTGTTCCCCGCCGCGCGGCGGTGGCGGGACCGCTTCATGCCGTGGGACTGGGCCTTGGTGGCGGCGGGGATCTACGTCACCTGGTACATGGTGAGCGGCGGCGACGACCTGCAGGACCGCATCATCTTCCCCGAGCCGATGGACATCGTGGTGGGGTGGCTGCTGATCGCGCTGGTGCTGGAGGTGACGCGGCGCTGCACGGGCTGGATCATGCCGGCGGTGGCGATCGCCTTCCTGCTGTATGCGTATTTCGGCAACCACCTGCCGCAGCCCTGGCAGCACCGGGGGTATGACGCGGAGCGGCTGATCCCGCACCTGGCGATCACGCTGGAGGGGGTGTTCGGCACGGCGGTGGACGTGAGCGCCACGCTGATCATCCTGTTCACCATCTACGGCGCCATCCTGGGGGCGACGGGGGCGGGGAAGTTCTTCGTGGACTTCTCCTTCGCCGCCACCGGGGGCAAGCCGTCGAGCGCGGGGCGCACGGTGGTGCTGAGCGCCTTCCTGCTGGGCGGGCCTTCGGGCTCGGGGGTGGCGACGACGGTGACGATCGGCACGGTGGCGTGGCCGATGATGCGGAAGGTGGGGTATTCGCCGCATGACGCGGGCGGGCTGCTGGCGGCGGGCGGCTTGGGGGCGATCATCTCGCCGCCCATCATGGGGGCGGCGGCGTTCCTGATCGCCGAGTACCTCAAGATCAGCTACCTGGACGTGCTGGTGATGGCGCTGATCCCGACGGTCCTCTACTACGCGGCGCTGCTGTTCATGGTGGAGCTGGACCAGCGGCGGATCGCGGCGCGCGCGGGCGGCGTGGTGGACGACACGCCCATGGCGACCGAGCGCGCGGGGGCGATGTTCCGGCGCGGGTGGTACCACTTCACCTCGCTTGTCGCGATCATCGCCTTCATGAGCGTGGGCTACTCGGCGACGCTGAGCGTGCTGTACGCGATGGGGCTGGCGGTGGCGCTGAGCTTCCTGGACCGCGAGACGGCGCTGACGCCGGTGCGCTTCATCCGCACCCTGGCGCTGGGGAGCGAGCAGGCGGTGGGGATCGCCGCGACGTGTGCCTGCGCGGGGATCATCGTGGGGGTGATCACGCTCACGGGGCTGGGGCTGAAGTTCAGCGACATCGCGATCCAGGCGGCGGGGGGTTCGCTGATCATCACGGCGATCTACACCGCGCTGATCGTGTGGGTGGTGGGCTTGGCGGTGCCGGTCACGGCCTCCTACATCATCTGCGCCGTCGTGGCCGCACCGGCGCTGATCAAGCTGGGCGTGCCGGACTACGCGGCGCACATGTTCGTCTTCTACTACGCGGTGCTGAGCGAGGTGTCGCCGCCGACCGCGCTGTCGCCCTTCGCCGCGGCCGCCATCACGGGCGCGGGGCCGTACCGCACGACGCTGATGGCGTGGAAGTACACGCTGCCGGCCTTCGTGCTGCCCTTCGTCTTCGTGACCGACCCGACGGGGGTGGGGCTGCTGCTGAACTTCGTGGGCGACATGACGTGGGTGGACGTGGCGCGGCAGGTGGCCTTCGCCACGCTGGGGCTGGCGGCGCTGGCCGCGGCGACGCAGGGCTTCGCGGTGCGGC
>JALHNW010000167.1 GCA_022843345.1 Rubritepida sp.
CGGCGAGGAAGGCATGGTCCCAGCCGCCGCATTCGCGCGGCGCCAGCGCCGCATCCACGGCGGCGCGGCGGTAGATGCCCCAGAAGGCCGGCGACGCCGAATAGGCCGCCATCACGTGGCGCGCGCGCAGCAGCGCGTCGCCCTCCGGCGTGTCCAGGCAGACATGGGCGGGCATGGTGCCCGTCACCTGGTTGGCGTCGTCCACCTGCACCGCCCCGGCATGGCACATCGCCGCATTCGGCTCCGCGCGCAGCCGGTCCATCACCGCTTCCATGAAATGGGGTTCGAGCAGGTCGTCCGCGCTCTTGGGCATGACGAAGTCGGCGTCGCCCTCGGTGAAGGCGCGGCGATAGGCCCCGACGATCCCCTGGTTCACGCGATGCCGCTTCACGCGGATGCGCGGATCGCGCGCCGCCCAGCGCGCCGCGATGGCCGGGCCGCCATCCGTGCTGCCGTCATCCAGCAGCGTCAGCCGCCAATGCGGCCAGGTCTGCGCCACGACGGTGGCGATCGCCTCATCCAGCGTCGCCTCGGCGCCGTGGAAGAGGAGGTTGACGTCAACGGTGGGCGGATTTTCCGCCGGGCGAAGGTCCATCGGGGTGCAGGCTCCGGGCTCGGCCCAGACCATGCACCCCGTATGGTTAACGCTACCCTAAGCGGTCAGATGTCCGCGTACATGTGCGTCTCGGCCTTGGCGCCGGGCTGGGTCACCGCGCCGTGGCGGGCTGGCCCCACCGTCTGGGCGTACTTCCACAGCGCGCCGCTGTTGTAGTTGTGCCCGCGCGGCTTCCACTCCGCCCGCCGCTTCGCCAGCTCCTCCTCGGGGAGCATGACGTCGATCGTGCCCTTCTCGGCGTCGATGACGATGGGGTCACCGTTCCTCAGCAGCCCGATCGGGCCGCCCACCGCCGCCTCCGGCCCCACATGGCCGATGCAGAAGCCGCGCGTGGCGCCCGAGAAGCGGCCATCGGTGATCAGCGCCACCCGGTCGCCCATCCCCTGCCCGTAGAGCGCGGAGGTGGTGGACAGCATCTCGCGCATGCCAGGCCCGCCCTTCGGCCCCTCGTAGCGGATCACCAGCACGTCGCCAGGCTTGTAGGCGCGCGCCTCGACCGCGGCGAAGGCGTCCTCCTCGCAGTCGAAGCACAGCGCCGTGCCCTCGAAGCGCAGCTTGGACATGCCGGCGATCTTCACGATGGCGCCGTCGGGGGCCAGGTTGCCGAACAGGCTCACCACGCCCCCGATCTTGCTGATCGGGTCGGAGACGGGGCGCACCACGTCCTGGTTCGTCGGGAAGACCACGTCGGCGTGGTTCTCCGCCAGCGTCTTGCCCGTCACCGTCAGGCAGTCGCCGTGCAGCAGCCCGCCATCCAGCAGCGCCTTGATGATCACCGGCACGCCGCCGATCCTGTGCACGTCCTGCGCCACGTAGCGCCCGCCGGGCTTGAGGTCGGCGATGTGGGGCGTGTCGCGCATCAGCCGCGCCACCTCCTCCAGCGGGAAGTCTATGCCCGCCTCGTGCGCGATGGCCGGCAGGTGCAGCGCCGCGTTGGTCGAGCCGCCGGTGGCGCCCACGATGCGCGCCGCGTTCTCCAGCGCCTTGCGCGTCACGATGTCGCGCGGGCGGATGTTGGCGCGGATCAGCTCGACGATCTGGGCACCGGACTTGTAGGCCCAGTGGTCGCGCTCCTCGTCCGGCGCCGGGGCGCCCGCGGAATGCGGCAGGGCGAGGCCGATCACCTCGGAGATGCAGGCCATGGTGTTGGCGGTGAACTGGCCCCCGCAGGCGCCCGCGCCGGGGCAGGCGTGGCGCTCCAGCTCGTCCAGCTCCTCGTCGCTCATCTTGCCGGCGGCGTGGGTGCCGACCGCCTCGAACACGTCCAGCACCGTCACGTCGCGGCCGTGGTGGTGGCCGGGGCGAATCGAGCCGCCGTACAGGAAGACGCTGGGCACGTTCAGGCGCACCATCACCATCATCATGCCGGGCAGCGACTTGTCGCAGCCGGCCAGGCCCACCAGCGCGTCGTAGCAATGCCCGCGCATCGTCAGCTCGACCGAATCGGCGATCACCTCGCGCGAGACCAGCGAGGACTTCATGCCCTGGTGGCCCATGGCGATGCCGTCGGTCACCGTGATGGTGGTGAACTCGCGCGGCGCCGCCCCGCCGGCCACCACGCCGCGCTTCACCGATTGCGCCTGGTGGCTCAGCGCGATGTTGCAGGGCGCGGCCTCGTTCCAGCAGGTGGCGACGCCCACCAGCGGCGAGGCGATCTCCTCCTTCGTCATCCCCATGGCGTAGTAGTAGGAGCGGTGCGGCGCGCGCTCCGGCCCGACGCTCACGTGCCGGCTCGGCAGCCGCGACTTGTCCCAGGTGGTCATCTTCTCTCGTCCCCGTGTGCTTGGTTGCTATCCTGCGATGCGCGCCAGCGCCGCGTCCAGGCGGCCCAGCTCGGCGGCCGCCTCGCGCACGCGCTCCTCGGTTTCCTCGATCACGCTCGCCTCGGCCTTGGCGCGGAAGCCGGGGTTCTCCAGCTTCTTCGCCAGCTTGTCGCGATCGGCCGCGATGCGGCCGCGCTCCTTGCCCAGCCGCGCGCGCTCGGCGGCCAGGTCCACCACGCCGGCCAGCGGCATGAACAGCGTCAGCTCCCCCGCCCCGGCCGAAGCGCCCGGGCCATCGCCCGTGCCTTCCACCGGCGCCTCCACCCGCGCCAGCCGCGAAAGCTGCGGCGCATAGGCGGCCAGGGTCGCCTGCTGCGCCGGCGGCCCGCTCACCAGCAGCGGCAGCACGGCGCCGGCCGGCACGTTCAGCGCCGCGCGGGCCGAGCGGATCGCGGTGATGGCGGCGATCGCGAGGTCCATCCCCTCGCCCTCCGCCGTGACGCCCGAAGCCTCCGGCCATGCCGCGCCGGTCAGCCCCACCGCGTCGCCGTAGCCGAGCTGCGACCACAGCTCCGCCGTGATGAAGGGCATCACCGGGTGCAGCAGGCGCAGCACCACGCCCAGCGCGTGCTGCGCCGCACCCCGCGCCTCGTCCTTCTCCGCGCCGTCGGGGCCGTTGAGCACCGGCTTGGCGAACTCGATGAACCAGTCGCAGTAGCTGTTCCAGGTGAAGCCGAAGAGCGCCGCGGCGTAGTCGTCGAAGCGGAAGCGCTCCAGCGCCTCGGTCGCCTCGACGAGCGCGGCGTCGGTCTTGGCCAGCAGCCACCGCGCCAGCGGCGTGCGCGCCCCCGCCGGGTCCCAGGCCGGGTCCACGCGCACGCCGTTCATCTCCAGGAAGCGCGCGGCGTTCCACAGCTTGGTCGCGAAGGCGCGGTAGCCATCCAGGCGCTGCGGGTCCAGCTTGATGTCGCGCCCCGGCGAGGCCAGCGCGCACAGCGTGAAGCGCACCGCATCGGCGCCATGCTGGTCCACCAGCTCCAGCGGGTCCAGCACGTTGCCCTTGGACTTGCTCATCTTCTGGCCCTTGGCGTCGCGCACCAGGCCGTGGATGACGACGTGGCGGAACGGCACCTCGCCCATCACGTGCAGGCCCATCATCATCATCCGGGCCACCCAGAAGAAGATGATGTCGAAGCCCGTCACCAGCACGTCGGTCGGGTAGTGCTTCGCCAGCTCCGGCGTGCGCTCCGGCCATCCGAGGGTGGAGAAGGGCCACAGCGCGGAGGAGAACCAGGTGTCCAGCACGTCCTCGTCGCGCGCCAGCGGCGTCTCGGCGCCGTAGTGGGCGCGGGCGGCCGCCATCGCCTCCGCCTCGCTGCGCTTCACGAAGACCGTGCCGTCCGGCCCGTGCCAGGCCGGGATGCGGTGCCCCCACCAGAGCTGGCGCGAGATGCACCAGGGCTGGATGTCGCGCATCCAGGCGAAGAACAGGTTCTCGTACTGCTTCGGCACGAACTGCGTGCGCCCGTCCTCCACGGCGGCGATGGCGGGCTTCGCGAGCGTCGCCGCGTCGCAATACCATTGCAGGGTCAGCCGCGGCTCGATCGGCACGCCGGAGCGGTCGCCATGCGGCACCTGGTGGGTGTGCGCCTCGGTCGCCACCAGCACGCCGCGGGCCTCCAGCTCGGCCAGGATCAGGCGGCGGGCCTCGAAGCGGTCCACCCCCTCCAGGCCGCGCAGGAAGGCGTCGTCGCCGCCGATCTCGGCGAGCGTCACCCGGCCCTCCACGTCCAGCACGGAGGGCATGGGCAGGTTGTGGCGCTTCCCCACCTCGTAGTCGTTGAAGTCGTGCGCGGGGGTGATCTTCACCGCGCCCGTGCCCTTCTCCGGGTCGGAATAGGCGTCGGCGATGATGGGGATGCGCCGGCCGGTCAGCGGCAGGATGGCGTGGCGGCCGACCAGGGCGGCGAAGCGGCCGTCCTCGGGATGCACCGCCACCGCCGTGTCGGCCAGCATGGTCTCGGGGCGCGTCGTCGCCACCTCGATGTGCCCGCCGCCCTCGACGGGGTAGCGCAGGGTCCAGAGGTGGCCCTTCACCTCGCGGCTCTCCACCTCGAGGTCGGAGATGGCGGTCTGGAACACCGGGTCCCAGTTCACCAGCCGCGTGTCGCGGTAGATCAGCCCCTCCTCATGCAGCCGCACGAAGATCTCGACCACGGCGGCCGACAGGCCCTCGTCCATGGTGAAGCGCTCGCGCTTCCAGTCCAGGCTGGCGCCGAGGCGGCGGAGCTGGCGGGTGATGGTGCCGCCCGACTCCGCCTTCCACTGCCAGATGCGCTCGACGAAGGCCTCGCGCCCCATCTCGCGCCGGGGGGGCTGCCCGGCGTTCGCCAGCAGCCGCTCCACCACCATCTGGGTGGCGATGCCGGCGTGGTCGGTGCCGGGCATCCACAGCGCGTCGCGCCCCTGCATGCGGCGCCAGCGCACCAGCACGTCCTGCAGCGTGTTGTTCAGCGCGTGCCCGATGTGCAGCGAGCCGGTGACGTTGGGCGGCGGGATGACCACCGTGAAGGGCGGCCTGGGGCGCGCCGGGTCGGCGGAGAACACGCCCGACGCCTCCGCCGCGTCGTAGAGGCGGGTTTCAAGGGCGGCGGGGTCGAAGGCCTTGTCGAGCATCGGCGCACCTTCCGCGCCTTGCGGCCGGCGTCAAGGTGCCACCGGCCCTACGCGACGGCCGGGCGCGAAATCAGCGCGCCATCACCCGCTCGATTTCGGCGCGGACCATGCGCTCGACGATGCCGGGGAGGTGCGCGTCCAGCCATTCCTTCAGCAGGGGGCGCAGCTCCTCGCGCACCACGTCCTCGATGGACGGGCCGGAGCGGCTGAGC
>JALHNW010000168.1 GCA_022843345.1 Rubritepida sp.
CGAGGCGCGCGACGCCCCCCTGCCCGCCGGCGCCGCCGAGCGCCTGCCCAAGCCGCTGCGAATGGCCGAGGTGGTGCCGCGCCTTCGCGCGCGCCTCGCCGCCTTCGAGGCATCGCCCGAGGCGGCGATCCCGCTCGGCCCCTTCAGCTTCCACTTCGCCGCCCGGCTGCTGACCACCCTGGAAGGCGCGCGCATCCGGCTGACGGAGACGGAGGCCGCCATCCTCGCCTACCTGCACCGCGCGGGCGGCCGCGCGGTCCCGCGCGAGGAGCTGCTGGGCGAGGTCTGGGGCTACTCCGCCGCGGTGGCGACGCACACGCTGGAGACGCATGTCTACCGCCTGCGTCGCAAGCTGGGCGAGGCCGCGGAACTGCTGCGCCGCGAGGACGGCGGATACCGGATCGCGTGAGCGACCCGGCGGGGCGGAGCGTCAGTCCTCGGGCCGGAAGCCGCTGGCCTGGACGATGGGGCCCCACTTCGCCGTCTCGGCGCGGATGCGGGCGGCGAAGTCGGCGGCAGCCATGTGCGCCGGCTCGAACTCGCGCTGGAGCAGGTTCTGGCGCAGCGCCGGCTCGGCCACCGCGTCGCGCAGGATGGCGTTGAGCTGCCCCACCAGCGCCCCCGGCGCGCGGGCGGGCAGGAAGGCGCCGAACCACTCGTCGGCGGTCAGGTCCGGGAAGCCCTGCTCGGCGAAGGTGGCGACGTCGGGGAAGCGCGGCAGGCGCTGCGGGCTGGTGACGGCGATCATCCGCAGCCGGCCGCCGCGGTGGTGCTCCACCTGGTCGCCGATCACGTTGATCGTGGCGGGCACCTGGCCCGCGATGGCGTCGGTGATGGCGGGTGCGGCGCCGCGATACGGCACGTGGACCAGCTCGACGCCGGCCGCGCGGGCCAGCATCACGCCGGTGAAGTGCGGGACGGAGCCGGCGGCGGGCGAGGCGTAGTTCAGCCCGTTCCGCGCCCGCGCCATCGCCAGCAGGCCGCGCAGGTCGGTGATGCCCGGCGCGCCGGGGCCGACGGCGAGCGCGAAGGGATACAGCACCACGGGCGTGACGGGCGCGAGGTCGGCCAGCGCGTCGAAGCGCAGGCGCGCGCCGTAGAGGTGGCCGTAGATCGTGACCATGCTGGCCGGCGTGACGAGGATGGTGGTGCCGTCGGCCTCGGCGCGGATCGCCTCCTCGATGGCCAGCCGCCCGGTGGCGCCGACGCGGTTCTCGACCACCACCTGCGGCGCCCAATGGGACGAGGTATTTCCGCGCAGCCGCTCGGCCAGCAGGCGGCAGGTGAGGTCCACCGTGCCGCCGGCGGGGAAGCCGCAGAGGATGCGCGCGGTGCGCCCCACCACGGGCGCCTGCGCGCGCGCGACGGCGGGCGTGAGCAGCGGCGCGAGGAGCAGCGCGCGGCGGGCGATGGGCATGGACGGTTCCTCCGGTTCGTTGGAACCCCTATGCCCCAGCGCGGGCGCGCGGCGCAATCACGCGCACGCCCAAACCCCAGAGGCGCAACGCCGCAGGCGAGCGCCGGCCATCCAGCGCCACCCAACAGGACATGGACCGCAGCACGCAGCCGCGCCCGCCCAGAGGCGCAACGCCGCAGGCGAGCGCCGGCCAGCCAGCGCCACCCGACAGGACATGGACCGCAGCACGCAGCCGCGCCCGCCCAGAGGCGCAACGCCGAAGGCAAGCGCCGGCCATCCAGCGCCACCCGACAGGACAAGGACCGCAGCACGCAGCCGCGCCCGCCCAGAGGCGCAACGCCGAAGGCAAGCGCCGGCCATCCAGCGCCACCCGACAGGACAAGGACCCCAGCACGCGACCGCGTACGCCCAGAGGCGCAACGCCGAAGGCAAGCGCCGGCCATCCAGCGCCACCCAACAGGACAAGCACCGCCCATGCAGGATGCGCGCGCAACGCGCGCGCCGGCACCCTTCAGGGTGCCGAAGCCAAGCGGCCGGAGGCCGCGCCCGGCGTAGCCGCGGCCATGGGCCGCGGCGGTGAGGGCACCAGAAACAGGCCTATCAGGCGCGCAGCGCCTGATAGGCCGCGAGCGTGGCGAGGTCGAGGATCTGGTTCACCCCGGCCCCGGTCGAGACGATCTGCGCCGGCTTGCTCAGCCCCATCAGCACCGGGCCGATGGTGGTGGCGGAGGTGAGGTGCGGCACGGCCTTGCACAGGATGTGCGCGGCGTGCAGCCCCGGCATCACCAGCACGTTGGCCGGCCCGGTGAGGCGGCAGAAGGGGTACAGGCTGGCCCGCAGCGCGGGGTCCAGCGCCACGTCCGCGCCCATCTCGCCATCGTGCTCGAAATCGGCGCCCTCCTGGTCGAGGATCTTCACCGCCTCGCGGATCGAGCCCGGGATCACGCCCTTGGGATCGCCGAAGGTGGAGAAGGACAGGAACGCCACCCGCGGCTCCATCCCCAGCCGCCGCGCCGCGGCCGCCGAGCGGCGCGCGATCAGCGCGAGCGTCTGCGCGTCCGGCCGCTCGTGGATCGCCGTGTCGGCCACCAGCACGGTGCCCGAGCGGCGCGCGATCATCATGGTGAGGCCGAACAGCACGCCATCCGCGTCGATGCCGTGCTGCACGCCCTTCAGCGTGGCGAAGTAGGAGCGCGTCTCGCCCGTCACCATGGCGTCCGCCTGGCCGAGCGCCACCATGCAGGCGGCGAAGGCGTTGCGGTCCTGGTTCACCAGGCGCTGGCAGTCGCGGAACAGGAAGCCGTCGCGCTGCTTGCGCTCGTAGAGGTACTCGGCGAAGCGCCGGTTGTCGCCCGAAAGCCGCGCGTTGTGGATCTCCACGCCCTCGGGCAGGCGGATGCCCAAGGCGGCGACGGTGGCGGTGATCCGGTCCTCACGCCCGATCAGGATGGGCGTGCCGTAGCCGGCGTTGCGGTAGGCGATGGCGGCGCGGATGACGTTCTCCTCCTCGCCCTCCGCGAAGACGCAGCGCTTGGGCTCGGCACGCACGCGCTCGTGGATCGCCTCCAGCGCGTTCGCCGCCTCGTCCAGCCGGTTGGCCAGCTCGCGGGCGTAGCGCGAGGGGTCGGCCAGCGGCTTGCGCGCCACGCCCGACTTCACCGCCGCCTCCGCCACCGCGACCGGCACGCGCGAGATCAGCCGCGGATCGAAGGCGTTGGGGATGATGTATTCCGGGCCGAAGACCAGCCGCTTGCCCGCGCCCGAGCGCGCCACCTCCTCGGGCACCGCCTCGCGCGCCAGTTCCGCCAGCGCGCGGGCGGCGGCGATCTTCATCGCGTCGTTGATCGTGGAGGCGCGCACGTCCAGCGCGCCGCGGAAGATGAAGGGGAAGCCCAGGACGTTGTTCACCTGGTTCGGGTAGTCCGAGCGGCCCGTGGCGATGATGCAGTCCGGGCGCGCGGCCTTGGCTTCCTCGGGCGTGATCTCGGGGTCGGGGTTGGCCATGGCGAAGATGATGGGCTTGTCCGCCATCGCGCGGATCATCTCCTGCGTCAGCGCGCCCTTCACGGACAGGCCGAAGAAGACGTCCGCGCCCTCCAGCGCCTGGGACAGCGTGCGGGTGGATGTCTCGACGGCGTGGGCCGACTTCCACTGGTTCATGCCCTCGGTGCGGCCGCGGTACAGCACGCCCTTGGTGTCGCACATGATGATGTTCTCGGGCCGCATTCCCATGGCGCGCAGCAACTCGGCGCAGGCGATGGAGGCGGCACCCGCCCCGTTGATCACCAGGCGCGTGGTGGCGAGGTCGCGGCCCGTCAGGTGGGCCGCGTTGATGAGGCCCGCGGCGGCGACGATGGCGGTGCCGTGCTGGTCGTCGTGGAAGACCGGAATGTCCATCAGCTCGCGCAGGCGCTGCTCGATGACGAAGCACTCGGGGGCCTTGATGTCCTCCAGGTTGATGCCGCCGAAGGAGGGGCCCAGGAAGCGCACGCAGTTGACGAACTCGTCCACGTCCTCCGTGTCCAGGCACAAATCCATGCCGTCCACGTCGGCGAAGCGCTTGAACAGCGCGACCTTGCCTTCCATGACGGGCTTGGACGCGATGGCGCCCAGGTTGCCCAGCCCCAGAACGGCGGTGCCGTTGGAGACGACGGCGACGAAGTTGCCCTTGGCCGTGTAGTCGTAGGCCAGCGACTTGTCGCGGTGGATGTGCAGGCAGGGCTCCGCCACGCCGGGCGAATAGGCGAGGCTGAGGTCGCGCGCGGTGACCAACGGCTTGGTGAGGCGGATCTCCAGCTTGCCGGGCCGCCCTTCGGCGTGCATGGCCAGCGCTTCCTCGCCCGTGACGCGGGCGGTGCGCGTGTCCTGGGGGTCCTTCCTCACGTCATCCATGAAAAATCAAGTCCTCGCAGCGGTTCCCGGTCGCCCTCCATAGCCGCAGCGCGCGGCCCTGCCCAGGACGCCGCTTCGCGGGTGCGAAGGGCCGCCCAGTTGCCGTCCCGCCCACCCCGGCTGTACCTTGCCTGTGTACTGAACCGGACGCCACGGCCGCCCCATGCGCCTCGCCATCTCGATCACGGCGCATGAGCGTATCCGGGTGCTGGAACGGCAGGTCCGCAACATCCGGCTGCATTGCCGCGACCCGCTCGTCATCCTGCACCTCAACGCCGACTTCGCCCGGCGCCTTCGCGCGGTGCCGGAGGAGGGCGCGGTGCTGGAGCGGCTGCGGCGCGAGCCGGGGGTGTGGGTGAACCCCGCGCATCTCGCCACCCGCTGGGCGCACCTGTTCCACGCCCACGTCGCCAACATGCGCCTGCTGCGCGACCGGGGCGAGGCGCATTCGCACCTGCTGCTGCTCTCCTCCGCCGACCTGTTCCTGCGCCGGGGCATCGAGGAGCGGCTGGCGGCGCTCGACGCCAGCGCGCCGGCCGGTCCGCCCATCGCGCTGGACGCGCCGCCCAGCGAGGGCGGAGCCTGGATGCCGCGCGTCGCCGCCGATGGCCGGCTGCGCGCCATGCTGTCCGCGCGCGGCCTTTCCACCATCCGCCACGACCTGCACGAGGGCAGCTTCTACCGGCGCGAACTGGCGGAGGCGATGCTGGCCATCCTGGAGCGCCACATCCCCGACTGGGAGTACGACGACGCCTACCCGAAGGAGGAGTTCTTCCTGCCCTCGCTGCTGCAGGCCTTTCCCGGCATCCGCACCGGCCCACGCGTGGCGCATGCGCTGGTGATCGGCAGCGGGGTGGAGCGTGACCGCGCGGCGGTGGCCTGCGCGCTGGAGGAGCTGTGCGTCGCCCGGCGGGGCGAGGAGGCGCCGGTGGATGGCTGGGTGCGCGACGCGCTGGC
>JALHNW010000169.1 GCA_022843345.1 Rubritepida sp.
TCCGATGCGCCGCGCAACGACGGCCCGCGTGGGCCGAAGGGCGGCGATGCCGGGCGCCAGCGCGCGGGCGGCGGCGCCGGGCGCGCGCAGCCGCAGGGCAATGGGCGCGTCTTCATGGCGCGCGGGCGGTAGTTCCCGCACCGGCCGGGCGCTTCAGCCGAAGACGCCCGGCCACTCGGCCATCAGGGCCGAATCCAGCTCCTCCATCGTGGCCGTGATGCCGAGATGGGCGAGCGAGGTGACCCCGAATTCGGGGATGCCGCAGGGCACGATGCCCCCGAAATGCGCCAGTTCCGGCTCGACGTTCAGCGCGATGCCGTGCCAGCTCACCCAGCGCGTCACCCGCACGCCGATGGCGCCGATCTTGGCCTCGCCCAGCGGCGTGTCGGCGACCCAGATGCCGACGCGGCCCGCCCGGCGCTCGCCCTTCACGTTGAAGCGCCACAGGGCGCGGATCATCCATTCCTCCAGGGCGTGGACGTAGGCGCGGATGTCGCGCGGCGGCACCGGGCCGTGCCTTCGCTGCAGGTCCAGCATCACGTAGCCGGTGCGCTGGCCGGGCCCGTGATAGGTCCATTGCCCGCCGCGGCCGGCGGCGTAGTGCGGGAAGCGCGTTTCCAGCAGTTCCGTGGGCTTCGCGCTGGTGCCGGCGGTGTAGGAGGGCGGGTGCTCGACCAGCCACACGCGCTCGGCCGCCGTGCCGGCGTGGATGGCGGCGACGTGCGCCTCCATCGCGGCCAGCGCGTCGGGATAGGGGGTGAGGCCGTCGGCGATCACCCATTCGGGGCCGGTTGAACCCATGGCGTTCCTGCGCTAGAGCACCGTGGCGTTGCGGCCATGGCGGAATGGTAGACGCGCTAGCTTGAGGTGCTAGTGGGGGCAACCCCGTGGAAGTTCGAATCTTCTTGGCCGCACCAATCCTCGCCCTCGGGTATTATTCGGAAAGCGTGCGGGCGTTTCGCTGGCACAAGCTTGCGCGGGGCGTGCGGGCAACGCATTGTCGCGCCATGGATGAAGACCTGCGCCGCGCCGCCCTGGACTACCACCGCCTGCCGCGGCCCGGGAAGCTCTCCGTCGAGCCCACCAAGCGCATGGCCAGCCAGCGCGACCTGGCGCTGGCCTACAGCCCCGGCGTGGCGGCCGCCTGCACCGAGATCGCAGCCGACCCGGACAAGGCCTGGGACTACACCACCCGCGGCAACATGGTCGCCGTCATCACCAACGGCACGGCGGTGCTGGGGCTGGGCAACATCGGCCCGCTGGCGTCCAAGCCGGTGATGGAGGGCAAGGCGGTCCTGTTCAAGAAGTTCGCCGGCATCGACTCCATAGACATCGAGGTGGACGCGCCCGACCCCGACAGGTTCGTCGAGAAGGCCCCGGAGTGCTTTGAGATCGAGGCCCGGCTGCGCCAGCGGATGAACATCCCGGTCTTCCACGACGACCAGCACGGCACGGCCATCATCGTGGCCGCCGCCGTCCGCAACGGGCTGCTGGTGCAGGGCAAGGCGCTGGAGGAGGTGAAGCTGGTCAACACCGGCGGGGGCGCCGCGGCGCTGGCCTGCCTGGACCTGCTGGTGACGATGGGCCTGAGGCGCGAGAACGTGACGGTCTGCGACGTGGACGGCGTGGTCTGGCAGGGCCGCCCGGGCACCGACCCCTACAAGGCGCGCTATGCCCAGGACACCCCGGCGCGCACCTTGGAGGAGGTGCTGGACGGCGCGGACGTCTTCCTCGGCCTGTCGGCGCCGCGGGTGCTGAAGGCGGAATGGCTCGGCAAGCTGGCGCCCCGGCCGCTGGTGCTGGCGCTGGCCAACCCCGAGCCGGAGATCCTGCCCGAGGCCGTGCGCGCGGCCCGCCCGGACGCCATCGTCGCCACGGGCCGCACGGACTACCCGAACCAGGTCAACAACGTGCTGTGCTTCCCCTTCATCTTCCGCGGCGCGCTGGATGCGGGGGCCACCACCATCAACGAGGCGATGAAGGTCGCCGCCGTGGAGGCCATCGCGGCCCTCGCCCGCGTCGAGGCGAGCGAGGTGGTCGCCGCGGCCTATGGCGGAACGCCGCCGCTGTTCGGCCCCGAATACATCATCCCCAAGCCCTTCGACCCGCGGCTGATCCTGGAGATCGCGCCGGCCGTGGCCAGGGCCGCCATGGAATCGGGCGTGGCGAAGCGCCCCATCGCCGACTTCGCCGCCTACCGGGCGGAGCTGGGGCGCTTCGTCTTCCGCTCGGGCAACCTGATGCGCCCGGTGCAGGAGCTGGCCCGCCGCCGCCCCGCGCGCATCGTCTTCGGCGAGGGCGAGGACGAGCGCACGCTGCGCGCCGTGCAGACCGTGCTGGACGAGGGCACCGCCGAGCCCATCCTGGTCGGCCGCCGCGCGGTGGTGGAGGCGCGCATCAAGGCGCTGGGGCTGCGGATGCAGGTCGGCGCCTCCGTGCAGGTGGTGCACCCGGCGGAGGACGAGGCCCTATTCGCCCCGCTGGTCGGGCTCTACCAGGCCAAGGTGGGGCGGCGCGGCATCACGCCCGACGCCGCCGGCCGGCGGGTGGAGAGCAGGCCCACCATCGCCGCCGCGCTGCTGCTGGAGGCAGGCCATGCCGAGGCCGCCATCGTCGGCGGCACCGGCGACTGGATGCGTCACTGGGAGCACGTGCTGCACACCATCGGCAAGCGCGAGGACGTCTCTCGCGCTTACGCCCTGTCCGCGCTGATCCTGCCCGGCGGGACGCTGTTCTTCGTGGACACGCACCTGCTGCTGGACCCGACGGCGGAGCAGGTGGCGGAGATGGTGAAGCTGGCCGCCGAGGAGGTGCGCGGATTCGGCATCGCGCCCAAGGTGGCGCTGCTGTCGCATTCCTCCTTCGGGGCGTCGGGCGCGCCGGCCGCGCGCAAGATGCGCCAGGCGCTCGCGCTGATCCGCGCTGCCGACCCGGGGCTGGAGGTGGATGGCGAGATGCACGCCGACGCCGCGCTGGTGCCGGCGATCCGCGCCCGCGCCGTGCCGGACCCCAAGCTGGAAGGGACGGCGAACCTGCTGGTCTTCCCCGGCATAGATGCCGCCAACATCGCCTTCAACCTGACGAAGGCGGTGAGCGACGGGTTGCAGCTCGGCCCCCTGCTGATGGGGATGAACCGGCCCGTGCACATCATGGTGCCCAGCGTCACCGCGCGCGGCATCGCCAACCTGGCGGCGGTGGCGGCGGCGCAGGTGAACCGCGCGCGGTAGCAACCCCCGGGGGCCGCGGCGGCTTCTGTTCGCCGTGACCCCCGACGACACTCCCATGCGCCTCGGCGTGCCGGTGAAGCTGCTGGCCGACGCCTCGCTGAAGTCGAACGACGCGCGGCGCTGGCAGTCGGGGCCGCACCTGCGCGTCTCGCTCGGCTACCTGGATGCCGTGCTGGACGCGCTCCATGGCATGAACATCCGCATGTACCGGATGAGCAGCGACCTCGCCCCCTACTGCACCCATCCGGACATGCCGCAATTCCATGGCCAGGTGGCGGAATGCGACGCGGACTTGGCGGCGATCGGCGCGAAGGCGCGGCGGCTGGGCATCCGGCTGTCCTTCCACCCCTCGCAATTCGTCGTGCTGAACAGCCCGGACCCGGTGCTGGTCGGCAAGTCCGTGGCCGACCTGGCGAGCCAGGCGGAGATGCTGGACCGCATGGGCCTGGGCCCGGAGGCGGTGCTGGTGATCCACCTCGGCGGCGCCTATGGCGACCGCGACGCCGCCCGCGCCCGCTGGGTGCAGACGTGGGAGGCGCGGCTGCCGGCCCACGTGAAGGCGCGGCTGGTGCTGGAGAATGACGACATCCGCTTCGACGCCGCCGATGCGCTCTGGGTGCACGGCGAGACGGGCGTGCGCCTGATCTTCGACCATCACCACCACTGGTGCCTGAACCGCGCCGGGCTCGGGTTGGCGGAGGCGGCGGGGCGCTTCCTCGACAGCTGGCCGGAGGGGGTGCGGCCGAAGATGCACTTCTCCTCGCCCCGCACCTCGATGAAGGCGGTGAAGCGCCCGGTGCCCGGCACGCGTCGGCAGGAGGAGAAGCTGGTCGCCCCGGTGCTGACGGCCCATGCCGAGCTGGTGAACCCCTTCGAGTTCGCCACCTTCCTGCGGATGCTGCCGCACCGCGTCTTCGACGTGATGGTGGAGGCGAAGGCGAAGGACCTGGCCGTGCTGCGCCTGCGCCGCGACCTGCTGCGCTGCGCCCCCGACGTGGCGGCGCGCTTCGGCCTGGGCGAGGCGGAGCTGGCGGCGGCCGAGGAGGCGGTGGAGGAGGAGGGGGAGTAGCGCGCCCTCAGCCCACCGGCTGGCGCGCCGCGAACCAGGGCGAGCGCCCGGCCTCCAGGGGTGCCGCGTCGTCATTGTCGCGCAGGGCGTCGCGGGCGGCGTCCTGCATGGCGAGCGCGATGCGCAGCGCCTCGGCCGGCGTCAGCTCGGCGAAGGGAAAGGGGCTACGCTCGCCCGGTTCCTGCAGGGCCAGGAAGACGCGGCCCGGCGCGGAACGCAGCTTCACCCGTGACATCACCTGACCGATCGCGCCCGACATCCATACCCCCGTTCGTGCCGTCATCAAGGTGACGCAAACGGGTTAACGGGCAATTAGGGGGATTGCGGAGAGGATGCGCCCATGCGGTGGCGCAAGCTCGGGCGGGTCTTCGGGGCGGAGGGGCAGGCGCCCTGGTTCCGCGGGCCGGCGATCGTGGCGATCCCCCGCCCGCTGGGCGGGCCGCTGTGGCGCGTCTTCGTCTCGCCGCGCGACGCCATGAACCGCTCATCCGTCTGCTGGTTCGACATGGACCTGCGCCGGCCAGGCCAGGCGCTGCCCGTCTCGCCGCGGCCGGTGCTGGAGCCCGGCGCACCCGGCCGCTTCGACGCCGCCGGGGCCATGGGCGCCTGGATCACGGAGGCGGATGGCGAGGAGCGCCTGTACTACCAGGGCTGGAGCCTGCCGGCGGACCGCCCCTTCCACGCGGCCATCGGCCTGGCGGTGCGCCGCCTCGGCGACGACCGGCCCTTCGAGCGCCTGTCGGACCAGCCCATCCTGGAAGGCGCGGCCGGGGGCTTCGCCGCCAACCCGGCCGTGCTGCCGGACGGGCAGGGCGGCTGGCGCATGTGGTTCCAGCAGGGAATGCCCTGGGCGCGGCGGGGCGGCGAATGGCTGCCCCGCTACGCCAACGCCGAGGCACGGTCGGCCGACGGGCTGCGCTGGGCCGCCGGGCCCGGCGCCGGCATGCCCTGGGCGCTGCCGGGC
>JALHNW010000170.1 GCA_022843345.1 Rubritepida sp.
GCGACCACCTGGCCACGCTGCGCGCGCGCTTCGTGATCCGCGACGCCGCCGAGCGGGTGGCGGCCATCCGCGACGGCGTGCGGGCGCTGGCGGCGGCCGAGGGGCTGGAGGTCGTCCCCGACGAGGGGCTGCTGGCCGAGGTCGCCGGGCTGGTCGAATGGCCCGCGCCCCTGCTGGGCCGGATAGACGACGCCTTCATGGACCTGCCGCCGGAGGTGATGCGCACCTCCATGCGCGTCAACCAGCGCTACTTCGCGCTGCGCCACCCCGATGGGCGCCCGGCCAACCGCTTCGCCCTGGTCGCCAACATCGCGGCCAGCGGCGGCGGCGCGGCGCTGGTGGCGGGCAACGAGCGCGTGCTGCGGGCGCGGCTGTCGGACGCGCGCTTCTTCTGGGACGGCGACCGCAAGGCGGGGCTGGAGAGCTTCCTGCCGAAGCTGGCGGGCGCGACCTTCCACGCGAAGCTGGGCACCCAGGCGCAGCGGGTGGAGCGCATCACGGCGCTGGCGCGGCACCTGGCGCTGCTGGTGGGCGCGGACGCGGCGCTCGCCGCCCGCGCCGCGGCACTATGCAAGGCCGACTTGGCGTCCGGCATGGTGGGCGAGTTCCCGGAGCTGCAAGGGATCATGGGCGGCCACTACGCGCTCGCCGCCGGTGAGGACCCGCAGGTGGCGGAGGCGATCACGCAGCACTACCGCCCGCTTGGCCCGACCGACGCGGTGCCGGCCGCGCCGGTTGCCATCGCCGTCGCGCTGGCCGACAAGCTTGACCAGCTGGCCGGCTTCTTCGCGATCGGCGAGAAGCCGACCGGGAGCGGCGACCCCTACGCGCTGCGGCGCGCGGCGCTGGGCGTGATCCGCATCGTGCGGGAGAATGGGCTGCGGCTGGGGATGGTATCGGCACTGTCGGCTGCGGATGATCTTGCCGTGGAGACTCTGACGGCTGCCGTACCTTTAGAACCATCACGGAACTCTGGTGTTGTTCTGGGAATGCCGATGGTGACGCAGTCTGTGCCAATGGCTAACGGCGCCAAAGTAAAATCCCGTGTTATCGAACTCCTCGCCTTCCTCCTCGAACGCCTCCGCGTCCTGCTGCGCGCCGAGGGCGCGCGCCACGACCTCGTCGCCGCCTCCATCGGCGAGGACGACGACATCACCCGCATCCTGTCCCGCGCCGCGGCGCTGGAAGCGATGGTGACGACGGCCGAGGGCGCCGACCTGCTGGCCGCCGTGAAGCGCGCCGGCAACATCCTGCGGATCGAGGAGAAGAAGGACGGCCGCGCCCATGACGGCGCGGTGGACCCTGCCCTGCTGGAATCCCCCGAGGAAGCGGCGCTGAACGCCGCGCTGGACACGGCGGAAACCCAAGCGAACGCCGCCCTGGCCGGCGAAGACTTCGCCGCCGCCATGTCCGCCCTCGCCACGCTGCGCGCGCCGCTGGATGCCTTCTTTGACAAGGTGGTGGTGAACGCCGAAAACCCCGCCATCCGGGTCAACCGCCTTCGCCTGCTCAACCGGGTCCGCACCGCCATGGCGACGGTCGCGGACCTCACGAAAATCGAAGCCTGAGGGACAGCCTGATGACGCAATGGGTGTACAGCTTCGGCGCCGGCCGCAACGAAGGCCGCGCCGACATGCGCAACCTCCTCGGCGGCAAGGGCGCCAACCTGGCCGAGATGGCGAGCATCGGCCTGCCCGTCCCCCCCGGCTTCACCATCACCACCGAGGTCTGCACCCATTTCTACGCCAATGGCCGCCAGTATCCCGAGGCGCTGAAGGCCCAGGTGATGGAATCCCTGGCGCGCGTGGAGCAGGCCGTGGGCCTGTCCTTCGGCGACGCCGCGAAGCCGCTGCTCGTCTCCGTGCGCTCCGGCGCGCGCGTCTCCATGCCCGGCATGATGGACACGGTGCTCAACCTCGGCCTGAACGACACGACGGTGGAGGGGCTGGCCGCGGCCTCCGGCGACGCGCGCTTCGCCTGGGACAGCTACCGCCGCTTCATCCAGATGTTCGGCTCCGTCGTGCTGAACGTGGACCACCACCGCTTCGAGGAGATCATCGAGGAGGTGAAGCTCGCCCGCGGCGTCATCGAGGACACGGCGCTGAGCGCGGCCGACTGGCGCGAGGTGGCCCACGGCTACCAGGCCATGGTGGCCGAGGTCACCGGCGCCCCCTTCCCGCAGGACCCCCAGGCGCAGCTCTGGGGCGCCATCGGCGCGGTGTTCGAAAGCTGGATGAACCAGCGCGCCATCACCTACCGCCGCCTGAACGACATCCCGGCCGAATGGGGCACGGCGGTGAACGTGCAGGCCATGGTCTTCGGCAACATGGGCGATGACTGCGCCACCGGCGTCTGCTTCACCCGCGACCCCTCGACGGGCGAGGACATCTTCTACGGCGAATACCTGGTGAACGCGCAGGGCGAGGACGTGGTGGCCGGCATCCGCACGCCCCAGCCCATGGCCAAGCTGCGCGCCAAGCCCGGCGAACGCCCGATGGAGGAGGTGATGCCCGCCGCCTACGCCGAGCTGGTGCGCGTGCGCGAGGTGCTGGAGAAGCACTACAAGGACATGCAGGACATCGAGTTCACCGTCCAGCAGAACACGCTCTACATGCTCCAGACGCGCAACGGGAAGCGCACCGCCGCCGCCTCGCTGAAGATCGCCGTGGACATGTGCCGCGAGGGCCTGATCGACCGCACCGAGGCGGTGACGCGCGTCCACCCCGCCTCCCTCGACCAGCTGCTGCACCCCACGCTGGACCCCAAGGCCCCGCGCAAGACGCTGTCCAAGGGCCTGCCCGCCTCGCCGGGTGCCGCCTGCGGCGCCGTGGTGTTCAGCGCCGACGAGGCCGAGGCCCGCGCATCCAAGGGCGAGAGCGTCATCCTCGTCCGCATCGAGACGAGCCCGGAGGACATCCACGGCATGCACGCCGCCCGCGGCATCCTCACCACGCGCGGCGGCATGACCAGCCACGCCGCCGTGGTGGCCCGCGGCATGGGCCGGCCCTGCGTGGCCGGTGCCGGCTCCATCACCGTGGACTATTCCGCGCAGGCGCTGATGGCGGGCGGGCACATCGTGCGCGCCGGCGACGTCATCACGCTCGACGGCGCCACCGGCGAGGTGTTCATCGGCCCCGTCGCCATGATCGAGCCGCAGCTGTCGGGCGACTTCGCCACCCTGATGGAATGGGCCGACGCCGTGCGCCGCATGAAGGTGCGCGCCAACGCGGAGACGCCGCTCGACGCCGAGACGGCCAAGAAGTTCGGCGCCGAGGGCATCGGCCTGTGCCGCACCGAGCACATGTTCTTCGACCCCGCCCGCATCGGCGCCGTGCGCCAGATGATCATGGCCGAGACCGAGGAAGGCCGCCGCGCGGCACTCGCCAAGCTGCTGCCCTTCCAGCGCGACGACTTCACGAAGCTGTTCCGCATCATGGCCGGCCTGCCGGTCACCATCCGCCTGCTCGACCCGCCGCTGCACGAGTTCCTGCCGCACAGCGACGCCGAGATCGCCGACGTCGCCGCCAGCCTGGGGGTGGACGCCGCGCAGATGAAGCGCCGCGCGGAGGACCTGAGCGAGGCCAACCCCATGCTCGGCCATCGCGGCTGCCGCCTGGGCATCAGCTATCCCGAGATCTACGAGATGCAGGCCCGCGCCATCTTCGAGGCCGCGGTGGCCGTGGCCAAGGAAACCGGCGCCGCCCCGGTGCCCGAGATCATGATCCCGCTGGTGATGGTGAAGAAGGAGCTGGACATCACCCGCGCCCAGGTCGAGAAGGCCGCCGCCGAGGTCTTCGCCGCCACCGGCACCACGCTGGAATACCTGGTCGGCACCATGATCGAGCTGCCCCGCGCCGCGCTGACGGCGGACAGGATCGCCGAGGCGGCCGACTTCTTCTCCTTCGGCACCAACGACCTGACGCAGACCACCTTCGGCCTGTCGCGCGACGATGCCGGCAAGTTCCTGCCCGCCTATGTCGAGAAGAACATCCTCCCCAAGGACCCCTTCGTCTCGATCGACCCCGAGGGCGTGGGCGCGCTGGTGGAGATCGCGGCCGAGAAGGGCCGGCGCGTGAAGCCCGGCCTGAAGCTCGGCATCTGCGGCGAGCATGGCGGCGATCCCTCCTCCATCCAGTTCTGCGAGACGGTCGGGCTGGACTACGTCTCCTGCTCGCCCTACCGCGTGCCGGTGGCCCGCCTGGCGGCGGCGCAGGCCGCGCTGGCCAGCTCGACGATGGACCGGAACGCGTGATCCTGCGGCCCCTGCGCGCGGGCGAGATGCCCGCGCTGCGGGCGCTGCACGACGCCTCCTTCGCCGCGCTCGGCACGGCCTATGACGACGCCGCCAAGGCCGCCCACGCGGCCCTGGTGGCCGAACCCGCCTACGAGGCGGAGGTGCTGCGCTGCGACATCTGGGTGGCGCAGGCCCCCGATGGCCGGCTGCTCGGCTCCGCCGGCTGGAACGAGCAGGACGGCCGCTGCCGCATCCGCAAGGTGTTCATCCACCCCGGCGCCGCGCGCCAGGGCCTGGCCACCCGCCTGGTCCAGGCGGCGAGGCGCGCTCCGGCCACGCGCGCTTCGTGCTGCGCGCCTATCTCGACGCCGTGCCGCTTTACGAAAGGCTGGGCTACGCGGCGGCCGAGCCCCAGCGCATGCCCCTGCCCAGCGGCCTCTCCATGCCCGTCCTCCTCATGACGAAGGGTTGAGCGCCAGCGCCACCAACGCCGGCGAGGCCGGCACGCGCGGCTGGCGCATGCTCGCATACTCCACCCCGGCGAAGTCGCGCAGGCGGCGTTCCACCGCCTCGAAGGCTCGGCGCTGCGCGGGCCGCAGCGCGGCATCCGGCGTCTCGCTCCGGTGCTGGAGGTAGCGCGCCAGCATCCCCGCCCCGCGCCGGTGCGCCGCCGCCACCATGCCTGCCTCCGTCAGCGGAACCTCGCCGCCATCCAGCCCGCGCACCGCACCGCCCTGCCGGCCCAGCGCGCCGTTGCGCTCCAGCTGCGTTTCCACGCGCCGCAGGAAGGCGCCCAGGGCCGCCTCCTGCGCCCCGGGGCTGCCCAGGAACTCGGCGTCGCTCCGCACCCCGGTCCGCGCCGTCCAGGCGCCGGATGCGTCCTTCCAGCCCATGTCCACCAGGGTGGATTGCAGGAACTGGTAGCGCCCCATCGCGCCGGAGCGCGGGTTTACCTGGCCGTAGCCGTTGTTCGCGTGCTCGGCGCTGCGCTCGGCGGCGGCGATGCGGGCG
>JALHNW010000171.1 GCA_022843345.1 Rubritepida sp.
TGTTCCGCGCGCTGGCCGGCATCTGGCCCTTCGGCAGCGGCCGCGTCCTGGTGCCCGAGGGCGCGCGCGCCCTGTTCCTGCCGCAGCGCCCCTACCTGCCGCTCGGCACGCTGCGCCGCGCCCTCTGCTACCCGGCCGCGCCCGAGGCCCATGGCGACGCGGCGGCGCGCGAGGCGCTGGAGGCGGTCGGCCTCGCGCACCTGATCCCCCGCCTGGACGAGGAGGATGCCTGGGAGCGCCGCCTGTCGGGCGGCGAGCAGCAGCGGCTGCAATGGGCGCGCGCCCTGCTGAACAAGCCCGACTGGCTGTTCCTGGACGAGGCGACGGCCAGCCTGGATGCGGCGATGGAGCAGCGCCTGCACGAGGAGCTGCTGGAACGCCTGCCGGGGGTGACGCTGGTCTCCATCGCGCACCGCCCTGCGGTGGCGGCGTTCCACACGCGGCGCTGGGTGGTGAGCGGGGGCAAGCTGGCCGAGGCGGGATGAGCCCGCCCCGGCCGTGCCGCGCGATCAGGCCCGCAGGTCGAAGCGGTCCAGTTCCATCACCTTGGTCCACGCGCGCACGAAGTCGTGCACGAAGGCCCCGCCGCCATCGTCGCAGGCGTAGACCTCGGCCAGCGCCCGCAGCTGCGAGTTCGACCCGAAGACCAGGTCGGCCCGCGTGCCGGTCCAGGCCACCATGCCCGTCTCGCGGTTGCGCGCCTCGTACAGCCCCTCGTGCCCCTCGACCGGCTTCCAGGCATGGGCCATGTCGAGCAGGTTCACGAAGAAGGCATTGTCCAGCACGCCCGGATTCTTCGTCAGGATGCCGTAGGGCCCAGCGTTGACGCCCAGCACGCGCAGCCCGCCCACCAGCACCGTCATCTCGGGCGCCGTGAGCGTCAGCAACTGGGCGCGGTCCACCAGCGCCTCCTCCACCGGCATCACCTGGCCGGGCTTGGCGTAGTTACGGAAGCCGTCCTGCGCCGGCTCCATCACCGCGAAGGAGGCGGCGTCGGTCTGCTCCTCCGAGGCGTCGGTCCGGCCCGGGGTGAAGGGGACCGTCACCTCCGTCCCAGCCGCGCGCGCCGCCTGCTCCACCGCCGCGCCGCCGGCCAGGACGATGAGGTCGGCCAGCGAGATGCGGCGCCCGGCGGCGTCGGACTTCGCCTTGATGCCTTCCAGCACGGCCAAGACCTTCGCCAGCTGCGCCGGCTGGTTCACCTCCCAATCCTTCTGCGGGCTGAAGCGGATGCGCGCGCCATTGGCCCCGCCCCGCTTGTCCGACCCGCGGAAGGAGGAGGCGGCGGCCCAGGCGGTGGACACCAGCTCCGCCACCGACAGGCCGGATGCCAGCACCTCCGCCTTCAGCGCGGCCACCTCGGCCTCGCCGACCAGCGGGTGGTCCACCGGCGGCAGCGGGTCCTGCCAGATCAACTCCTCGGCCGGCACCAGCGGGCCGAGGTAGCGGACCTTCGGCCCCATGTCGCGGTGGGTCAGCTTGAACCAGGCGCGGGCGAAGGCGTCGGCGAACTGGTCCGGGTTCTCGTGGAAGCGCTTCGAGATGGGGCCGTAGATGGGGTCCAGCTTCAGCGCCATGTCGGCGGTCGTCATCATCGGCGCGTGGCGCAGCGCGGGGTCGTGCGCGTCGGGCACCGCGGCCTGGGCCTCGGGGTTGGTGGGCGTCCACTGCCAGGCGCCGGCGGGGCTCTTGGTCAGCTCCCAGTCCAGGCCCAGCAGGTTGTCGAAGTAGCCGTTGTCCCAGCGCTTCGGGTCGTTGGTCCAGGCGCCCTCGATGCCCGAGGTGATGGTGTGCGGGCCCGAGCCGGTGCCGAAGCTGCTGGTCCAGCCGAAGCCCTGCTCGTGGATCGCGGCGCCCTCCGGCTCCAGCCCCACATGCGCGGCGTCGCCCGCGCCGTGGCACTTGCCGAAGGTGTGGCCGCCGGCGACCAGGGCCACCGTCTCCTCGTCGTTCATCGCCATGCGCGCGAAGGTCTCGCGGATGTCGCGCGCGGAGGCCAGGGGGTCGGGCACGCCGTTCGGGCCCTGCGGGTTCACGTAGATCAGGCCCATCTGCACCGCGGCCAACGGGTTCGCAAGCTCGCGGTCGCCGGCGTAGCGCTCGTCGCCCAGCCAGGTGTCCTCGGCGCCCCAGAACACGTCCTCCTCCGGCTCCCACACGTCGGCGCGGCCGCCGCCGAAGCCGAAGGTCTTGAAGCCCATGGATTCGAGCGCGACGTTGCCCGTCAGCACGAAGAGGTCGGCCCAGGACAGCGCCTTGCCGTATTTCTGCTTGATGGGCCACAGCAGCCGGCGCGCCTTGTCCAGGTTCGCGTTGTCGGGCCAGGAGTTCAGGGGGGCGAAGCGCTGCTGCCCGGTGCCCGCCCCGCCGCGGCCGTCGGCCGTGCGGTAGGTGCCGGCGGCGTGCCACGCCATGCGGATGAAGAACGCGCCGTAATGCCCGTAGTCGGCCGGCCACCAGGGCTGGCTGTCGGTCATCAGCGCGTGCAGGTCCTTCACCACGGCGCCCAGGTCCAACGCCTTGAAGGCCTCCGCGTAGTCGAAGCCGGGATGGGGGTTCGACAGGGCGGAATGCTGCGCCAGGATGCGCAGGTTCAGCTGGTTGGGCCACCAGTCCTTGTTGCCGCGCCCGCCGAAGGTGACGTGCTTCGGCGCGCCATGCACGACGGGGCACTTGCCGCTGCCACCCTGCGCAACATGTCCATCCATGGTCCCACTCCCGTCCATTGGTTGGAGGGAATCATAGGCCCATCGCGGCCGATTTCAACAGATGCCGTTCGCCCCCTCAGGCGGCCAGCACCGCCAGCACGGCGTCGCCGTATCGCTGCAGCTTGCTCTCGCCCACGCCGGGCACCTGGCGCAGCTCCTCCAGCGTGCCGGGGCGGCGGCGGGCGATCTCGGCCAGGGTCTGGTCGTGGAAGATGACGTAGGCCGGCACCTGCTGCGCCTTCGCCTGCTCGCGCCGCCATTCGCGCAGCGCGCCGAACAGCGGGTCGTCCGAGGGGGGCGGCACCCGGTCCTCCCGCGCCGCCGTGGCGCGGAAGGAGGATTCGCGCAGCATGAAGGGCCGCTCGCCGCGCAGCAGGGGGCGGGCGGCCTCCGTCGGCACCAGCTCGCCGTGGTTCTGCACCGCCACGTCCAGCGCGCCCTCGGCCACCAGCTGGCGGGCGATGTCCTTCCAGGCGGAATCCGCCACCTCCTTGCCCTTGCCGAAGGTCGGCAGGGCGTCGTGGCCGAACTGCGCCACCTTGTCCGTCATCCGCCCGCGCAGCACGTCCACCAGGTGGTTCAACCCGAAGCGGCTGCCGGTCCGCACCGCGGCCGAGATCAGCTTCTGCGCCGCCACGGTGGCGTCCACCAGCCGCGGCGGGTTGGCGCAGACGTCGCAGCGGCCGCAATCCTCCGCCAGGTCCTCGCCGAAGCAGCGCAGCAGGGTGCGGCGCCGGCAGGCGGGCGATTCCGCGATGCCCACCATGGCGTTCAGCCGCGCGCGCTCGATGCGCTTCTGCTCGTCGCCGGCCGGGCTGTCCTCGATGCGCTGGCGGGCCAGGGCGATGTCGCCGGCGCCGTAGAGCAGCAGCGCGCGCGCTGGCTGCCCGTCGCGCCCGGCACGGCCGATCTCCTGGTACCACCCCTCCGGCCCCTGGGGCAGCGACAGGTGGGCGACGAAGCGCACGTCCGGCCGGTCGATGCCCATGCCGAAGGCGATGGTGGCGCACATCACCATCTGCTCGCCGCGGGCGAAGCGGCGATGCGCCTCGCGCTTGGCGGCGGGGTCCATGCCGGCGTGGAAGGCCATGGCGTCGTGCCCGTCGGCGCAGAGCCACGCCGCCGTGCTTTCCGAGCGCGCGCGGGTGCCGCAGTAGATGATGCCCGTGCCGTCCTGCCCGCGCAGGAAGGCGCGGATCTGCTCGCGCTCCTTGTCGCGCGGCACGGCGGCGAGGTGGATGTTCGGGCGGTCGAAGGAGGAGCGGAAGACCGGCGCGTCGGCGAGACCCAGCAGGCGGCGGATGTCCTCCGCCGTGCGCGGGTCTGCCGTCGCGGTGAGCGCCAGGCGCGGCACCTCGGCGAAGCGCTCGTGCAGGGTGGTCAGCGCGCGGTATTCTGGCCGGAAGTGATGGCCCCATTGCGAGATGCAATGCGCCTCGTCCACCGCGAACAGGGCGATCGGGCGCTCGGCCAGGCGCTCCAGCATGCCCTCCATGGTCAGCCGCTCGGGCGAGACGTAGAGCAGCTTCAGCCGGCCATCCGCGATGTCGCGCCACACGGCGCGGCGCTCCTCCTCGTCCAGCTCGGAATGCAGGGCCGCGGCGGCCACGCCCTGCTGGCGCAGCGCGGCGACCTGGTCCTCCATCAGCGCGATCAGGGGCGAGACGACGATGGCCAGGCCCGGGCGCACCAGCGCCGGCACCTGGAAGCACAGCGACTTGCCGCCGCCCGTGGGCATGAGCACGAGGCCCGAGCCACCCTCGCAGACGTGGCGCACCACCTCGCCCTGCCGGCCGCGGAAGCCGTCATGGCCGAAGACCTCGTGCAGCACCTGTTCGGGAGTGGCGGGCATTGCGGCGGGGTCTAGCGCGCCCGCGCGGGCGGGGCCACCCGTGACCGCGTGGGAATGGCATGATGCCCGGATGATCGCCCCCAGATTCGGCCGCATCGGCGATGGCGCCCCCGCGCCCGCCCCCGGCACCGAGCGCTTCGACGAGCTGCTGTCTGGCGGAGGCGCCCGGGTGGAGCGCATCGCCTCCCGCGGGGCCGCCAGCGGCTGTTTCGACCAGGGCTGGGACGAATTCGTGCTGCTGGTCGCCGGCGCCGCCGTGCTGGCATTCCCGGACGGGGCAGAACGCCGGCTGGAGGCGGGCGACTGGGCGATCCTGCCCGCCGGCTGCCGCCATCGCGTCGCCTGGACGGACCCGGCGCGCGACACGCTGTGGCTGGCCGTGCACATGCCGCGGCCGGATGGTGCCCCCGACAGGAGTTGAACCTGCAACCTCCCGATTACAAATCGGATGCGCTGCCATTGCGCCACAGGGGCCCGGCCGTGTCCTAGCGCAGCGCCCGCCGTCTTGCCAGCGCCGCCCATCCGCCCCTTGATGGCCCCATGCGCCGCCGCCCCCATCGCCCGCCCGCCCAGTCCGCCCCCGCGCCCGAGGAAGGGGTGTGGCTCTACGGCCTGCACGCCGTCGCCGCCGCGCTCGCCAACCCGGCGCGCCGCCTGCGCCGCCTGCTGGTCACC
>JALHNW010000172.1 GCA_022843345.1 Rubritepida sp.
ACCTGCGCCGGCACGCGGAGGTGACGCCGGGGGACTGCCTCGCGGCGGGCCCCGCGGTGGCGGGCCCTGCGGCAGGCCGCGCCCACGATCCCGACGCGTTGTCGGACCTGATCGCCGGGCACGGCTTCCCACCGCTGCGGCATGACCACCTGCGCCGCTGGCTGGGCATCCCGGTGGTGCGCATCCTGGTTCCCGGCCTGGCCTGCGAACCTTCCGCCGAGGTTCCGCCGCGGCTGGCCGCCGCGATGGAGGCGACCGGGGGCGGGCCCGGCCTTCGTTTGGGCGTTCCCTTGTTCGCGTGAACCGGACTAGGGATCCTTCCGAGTGCATTTCGACCGGCGGAGGCAGGATGGACCATTCAGCGGCTGCGGTCGCGGCGTCGCCGCCCCCGGACGGGACGCCTGTCACCGTTGGGTTGTTTGGCACCTTCCGGCTCGTGCACGCGGGTCGGGAACTTCGGCTGCGCAACCGCAAGGCGCGCGCCGTGCTGGCCCTCCTCGCAATGGCGGAGGGCGGGGAGATGACCCGCGAGCGCCTCTCTGGCCTGCTGTGGAGCGAGTCTGGGGAGGAGAAGGCGCGCGCGTCGCTGCGCCAAGTCATCCACGAACTGCGTGACGTCCTGCCCGCCGGCACGCTGCGGGCCGATCGCCTCTGCGTGGCCATCCCGCCCCGCGTCCTGCATCTCGACCTCGATGCGGTGGTGGCCGCCCTCGCGGCGGGGCGGCTGCATCCGCGGCTGCTCGACACCCCGGCCTTGCCCGAACGGCTGCTCGACGGGCTCGACGACCTCGATCCCGCCTTCACGGCCTGGCTTCAGGCGCGCCGCCACGCGCTTCAGGAGCACCTCGTCGCAGGGCTGGAGGCGATGCTGGATGGCGGGCGGGCGCCGCGCGAGGTGGCGCGGGCTCTGCTCCATCTCGACCCCACCCACGAGGCTGCCTGCCGGGCCGTGATGCTCGATGCCGCGCGCGAGGGCGACGTCGCCGGGGCGCTGCGCGCCTATGAGGCCCTGTGGAATCTGCTGGGCGAGGACTTCGACATGGAGCCCTCGGCCGCCACCCAGGCGCTGGTGGCGGAGATCAAGTCCGGGCGTATCGCCCCCTCCCGCCCTGCATCACGCGCGGCGGCCGCGCCCGGTTCCGCCGGCCGACGCATGGCGCTCGTCGTCGAGCGCTTCGGTGAGCACGGCGTGCCGGAGGAGCGTGCACACCTGGTTCGTGGCTTCCGGCACGACCTGATTGCCTGCCTGGTGCGCTTCCGCGAATGGTTCGTGCTCGATGGCGGCGAGATCCCGGAGGGCGCCCTCGGGCGGGTGTCGAGCTGCTACGCCGTCGGCGCGGTGGCGTACCAGGCTGGAGACGCCATCAGCCTCGTGCTCACCATCCGCGAGATCGGCACCGGGCTGGTAATCTGGAGCGAGCGCTCGGACCTCGCCCTCGCCACGTGGTTCGAGACGCAGCGCGAATGGGTGCGGCGCATCGCCACCTCGCTGAAGGGCCAGGTTTCCACCGCGCGCCTGGCGGCGCTGCCGCTGCAGGGGGGCACGACGCTCGCCGCGCACGACCGCTGGCTGCTCGGGCGGTCCGTGATGCGCGGCTTCCGGGGCGACCGCTACGACCGCGCGCGCGCGCTGTTCGAGGAGGTGATCGCCGAGGACCCCGCCTTCTCCCCCGCCTACAGCAGCCTGGCGCAGACGCTCAACGGCGGGCATATCGCCAGTCCCGGTTCCTGGCGCTGCCGCGCGGCGGAGGCGCGCGCGCTCGCCCTCGCCCAGCGGGCGGTCGAGCTGGACCCGATGGACTCCCGCGCCCACCTGGTCATGGGCTGGTCGCTCGCGATGGCGGCGCAGGCCGGCGCGGCGGTGGCCCACATGCGGCGTGCGATCAAGCTGAACCCGCACGACAGCTGGACGTTCATCTCCGCCGCGCTGTTCCACGCCTTCTGCGACCGGCACGCCGAGGCGCGGGACCTCGCCGAGGCCGCGCTCGACATGGCCCTGGTCCCTTCGCCGACCCTGTGGGGATACCAGGTCGTGATCGCCTTCCTGCGGGGCGACGACGCGCGGACGCTGGAGGCCTGCGACCGCGCGCAGGACGTGATCCGCACCCTGCCCGCCTGGCGTGCGGCCGCGCTGTGGAACCTCGGGCAGCTGGCGGCGGCACGCGAGGCCGCCCGGTCCTTCTTCGGACTCGCCCGGTCGGCCTGGGTCGGCCCGGACGCGGCAACGGAGGCGCTGATGGGGCGCTGGCTGCTGCACCAATACCCCTTCACCGAGGGCGCCGCGTGGGAACGCCTGCGCAGCGCGGCCGGGGGCGCGGGCATCCCCGACGGCGGCATCGCCTTCGGCCAGTGGTACCCGGCCTGAGGGCGCTACTGGCAATGGGCGATGGTGTAGTCGCCGATCCGCCTGGCCTGCAGGAGCATCTTCTGCGCATCCGTGGCGTCTTCCTGCGTGCCCTCTATGGGGTCGTCCCGATAGAAGTCGGGCACCTGGTAGGCCACGCCAGGTCGCGAGAGGCTCGCCTCCTTCGCCCTGATCAGCTCGGCCGGCGGGATGCGGAGCACCAGCTCGTCCTTTTCGTAGCGCACGATCCTCAGCTTCGTGACATATGGCGGGATGCTGGCCCCCGCGCCGAGCGTCCGAAGGAGCAGCCTGAGCTCCTCGATCGTCTCCGGCACCGGGTGGACCGTGCCGAAGGCCCTCGGTTCCTGGGTGGCCCAGCTCTTCACGAGCTCGCCGAGCACCTCGGGGTTCACCAGCGTCATCACCTCTGCCGGGGCCGCGCTCTCGTCGTCGTTGCTCATGGTCGTGCATCTCCTGGGGGTTGGGGGAAGCGGGGTCACAGGAACGCCGGCGTCGCGTCGTCCAGGCCGTGCTCGCGCGCGACGAAGGCGACGAGGGCGGCCATCGTGGCGTGCCCGGGGAGGCGGTCGTCCGGAGCCTGGACGCCGAGCGCGCCGGCGAGGTCGGCAAGTGCCTCCCGCAGCGGGCGCGCCGGCCCCGGCCGCTCGCCGGGCAGAGGATCGCCCAGCATCGCCCCGAAGAACGTCTCGGCCAGAAGGATCGAGCCCAGCGGACCGAGCCGCCGCCCGCCATGGTCATGCTCCGCCTCCAATAGCAGGTAGAACGGCAGCGGCGGATCGGCGATGATGGGCGCGATGTCGCCGGGCTGCAGCATCCCGTCCCCGTGCCCATCGAGCCAGTCGGCGAGGGCTCGCTCGCGCACCGCCGGGCGGTGCAGCGTGCCGCCGGCGAAGGGATCGTCCCAGCCCCGCTGGCCGCCGCGCTCCTCGATCGCCGCGTACAGCGCGCTCACGGACCAGGCCGGGGCCGCCTCCGCGCTCGCCATGTCTTGCAGCGCCAGCCCCCAGCCGGGCGCGGGCCCGGCGAACTCGGTCCTGTCCAGCAGGGCGTTCAAGTAGCGCGGGCGCAGCAGGAGGCTGCGGTTGCGCGCCCGCCCGCCGCCGATGCCGTCGAAGAACAGGCTCCATCGGATGAGCCATCCGGCGCCCAGCGGCATGGCGCGGGCCGTGCGGGCGCTGGTGTGCCGCCGCGCCTCGCCGATCGTGTGCGCGCGCTCGTCCGTGAACTGGTAGCTTGGGCGGACCATGGCATGCGCGGCGCGCATCGCGCCGTGCGACACCTCGAGCGGGATCGAGACCCGGGGGCGCGGATGGGCCGCGTCGCGGTCCAGCAATCCGCCCTCCGCGATGCCTGCGTACCGCGACAGGACTTCGGGATGCAGGAACCCCACCAGCACCTCGTCGCGCAGCACGCAGCGGTAGCACAGGGTGGTCGCCGCCCGCGCCCAGGCGAAGCTCCTCTCCTGCGCGGCTTCCCCCCCGCCGGGTTCCGGCGGCACGAGGCCCAGCAGCGCATTGTGGACCAGATGCCAGAGCGCCGTGACCTGCGCCAGTATCGCGTGGTCCTCGTTACGCGGGTCGCAGATGAGGGGCTCGCTCAACGCGTCCGGCCGGGAGGGTGGCGGGCCGGGGAGGCGGGCGATGTCGCGGCCTGGCTTCCCGCCGGTCCCCGGCCCCAGGCGCAGCCGGCTGCGCGCCAGGTCCCTGGCGTCGTCGGGCTCGTAGGCGTGCGGTGAGCAGGGTGGGCCGAGGCCGTAGAGCGTGTCGAGCCGCAGCCGTCCGACCCGCGCGTTGCGTACTGCCTTCCGGCCGGGCGGGATCTGCCAGAACGGCGTGGGCGTGTGCACGCAGTCATGCGCGGCGAGTTGCAGGAGGTAGGTGTGCCCGGCCGGGATGCACGGATTGTCCTCCGACGCGCCCTGCGGGTCGCCGGCGTGCAGGACGAGCGCAAGCCGCCACAGCCGGTCCGTCCCGTGCGTGGCGGCCCTTTGTTCCGGCCCGGGCTCTCGGAGGAAGTTGCGGTAGCCGAGCATGGCGAAGCCCTCGGCGGGCCGCGGCGCGGCCGCCGCCATCACCGGGCAGCTCGCCCAACTGGTGCCGCCATGCGCCCGTCTCATGCCCTTGTCCCCGTCCTGCTTCGGCAGTCGGGCAAGGCGACCGTGAGCCCACCGTGAAGCACGCGGGCGCGTGATGCCGGGAGCAGGGGCAGGTGCCCTCATGATCGCGGCGGGGCGGGAGCTCGTCATGCTCATCGGCGGGCGGCATGTCCGGCTGCCGGCCGAGGGCACGGGCGCCGAAGTCATCCTGAGCACGCAGCAGGCGGGTGGCGCACAACGCCCGCTGGAGGGACTGTTGGAAAGCACGCGCGAGCAGGTCGTCCTCGCGCCGCGCCTTGTGGCGATGGCCCCGGGTCCTTCCCCCGCCGCCCCAGGGTCGCCCGGAGGGCAAGCCGATCGCCCCCGGCGGGCGGCCGCGTCGGCCCGCCGGGGCATGCCCTGGCCAGGATCGTCTGCGGCATCGCCGCCCGCCCCTGGCCTGGATGGTCCAACCCCGCCATCCGCCGCCCGAAGGCCGGGCCGGCAGGGCGCCCTGGCCCCAGGCGTCCCAGGCATCCTCTTCCCAGCCCTCGGGGCCGGACTGGCTACGACACCCCGCTCGCCGATAGGATCATAGGCCTGTTCAAGGCCGAGGTCATCCGCCGCCGCGGGCCGTGGCGCGGCCTTGAGGGTGTCGAGTTCGCCACCCTCGAATGGGTGGACTGGCTAGAGCGCGCTGTTTTCATATAGAAGCGTAGCCTGAGTTCTTCAGGTAGTTGGCGCATTCGGTTGGCGAGACGAGGTCGAGGAGCTGACCTGCCTTG
>JALHNW010000173.1 GCA_022843345.1 Rubritepida sp.
CGGCCCCGGGCGCCGCCGGCCGGCCCCGGTGGAGCGCGCGGCGCGAGCGCGCCGGATCGTGCAGCGACAGCGGCGCGGATTCGAGGAACACGTCGCTCGCGCCCAGGCTCGCCGGGTGGCGCGGGTTGCCCTCCACCTTGATGGGGTGGCCGCCGCGCGTGCGGACCAGCACGCCGCGGCCCAGCCCGTCGAGGTCGAGCGTCGTCGCGTAGCTCGCCGCCTCGGAGGGGACGCCGCGGCCGCGGCCGTGCAGCGGGTGGCCGAACTCGTCCGGCCCGTCGCAGCCCGCGGCGGCGGACAGGGCGAGGGAGGCGCCCATCACGCGCAGCGCGTCGCGGCGGGAGGGGCCGGCGCTCACTTGTGGCAGGCCGTGCAGCGGGTGAGCGCGGGAACCTCGATCCCCGCATGGACGTAGCCTTGCGCGCCCAGGCCCACGGGCACCGCGCCCCGCGCCTCCGGATTGCGGTGGCAGTCGAGGCACCAGCCCATGTGCAGCGTCTCGGCGCGGACCGTGCGCGGCATCGCCTCGACCGCGCCGTGGCAGGAGGCGCAGGAGACGCCGGCCGCGGCGTGGGCGCCGTGGTGGAAGCGCACGTGCTCGGGCAGGCGGTTGACGGACGCCCAGGTGGTGGCCGTGTCGGCCAGGACCGCGTCCTGCACGGGTGCGAACTGCGCCGTGACGTTCCACAGGCGCTGGTGGCAGGACAGGCACAGCTCGCCCGCCGGCATCCCCGCGCCGGCGGCGCGCGCCGCGCCCGCGTGGCAGAAGCCGCAATCGAGGCCCAGGCCGCCCGCGTGGATCGCGTGGCTGAACGGGATGGGCTGCGCCGCCGCCTCGCCCACGCGCCACGTCTTGCCCGACCGCGCCAGCGCGAAGGCGGTGGCGGCGAGGAGGATGGCGAGCAGGGGAAGGACGACGACGGCGATGCGCAGCCGCGCATCGGCGCGGGGAGAAAAGAGCTGCGCCATGGAACCTGTGCTTTCCCGGGCTGAACGCGCGGTTCCCACGATGGTTGGCCGGGAGAGGGCGGCGGGGGGGGCGGGATGCGGGCGTGGCAGGCCCTGGCCCAGGTTCCCCGCGCTGGAATGCGGAGGTCAACCGCCGGCACGGAATCCGGCCGGATTGAGCGGGGCGGGCGTGTCGGCCGCGGCGCCCGTCAGGCCGGGCGTGTGGCCTCGCGCCCGCCTCGCTCCACGTCGCGCAGCAGCCCGCCGGGCCGGGTGTAGAACCACCAGGTCACCGCGACGCAGCTGACGTAGAAGGCGAGGAAGCCGTACAGCGCCGGCTCCGCCCCGCCCGAAAGGGCGATGGCGCTGCCGAAGCTCTTGGGAATGAAGAAGGCGCCGTAGGCGGCGATGGCGGAGGTGAAGCCGATGATCGCCGCCGCCTCGCGGTCCGCCTCCTTCACGCGCTCGGCGGGGGAAAGCTGCGGCTCCAGCCGCGCCACCTCCTGGCGCATGATCGCGGGGATCATCTGGAAGGTGGAGGCGTTGCCCACGCCCGTCATCGCGAACAGGAACAGGAAGCTGCCGAAGAAGACGGGGAAGGAGGACGGGCTGCGCGCGTCGCCGATGGCGTGCAGCACGCCCAGCACGCCAAGCGCCATGGCGATGAACACCCAGAAGGTGATGCGCCCGCCGCCGATGCGGTCGCTCGCCCGGCCGGCGGCGGCGCGCGCCAGGGCGCCCACCAGCGGGCCGAGGAAGGCGTACTGCAGCGCGTTCACCTCCGGGTACAGGATGCGCGACAGCAGCGGGAAGGCGGCGGAGAAGCCGATGAAGGAGCCGAAGGTGCCGGTGTAGAGCCAGCACATGATCCAGTTGTGCCGGCGCCGGAAGATCACCGCCTGGTCGGCGAAGGATGCCTTCATGCTGGCGATGTCGTTCATGCCGAACCAGGCGGCGAAGGCAGCCGCGGCGATGAAGGGCACGAAGACGAATCCCGCGTTCTGCAGCCACAGCGTGGAGGTGATCCCGCCCACCGTGGCGCCCTGCGGCGGCCCGCCCAGCCAGCCGAACACGCCCGCGGTGATGGCCAGCGGCACCACGAACTGCACCACGCTGACGCCCAGGTTGCCGAAGCCCGCGTTCAGCGCCAGCGCGTTCCCCTTCTCCCGCTTGGGGAAGAAGAAGGAGATGTTGGCCATGGAGGAGGCGAAGTTCCCGCCCCCCAGCCCGCAGAGCAGCGCCAGCACCATGAAGATCCAGTAGGGCGTCGTGGGATCCTGCACCGCGAAGCCCATGCCGAGCGCGGGCAGCATCAGCGACCAGGTGGCCAGCGTGGTCCACAGCCGCCCGCCCAGCATCGCCGGCATGAAGCTGTAGACGATCCGCAGCGTCGCGCCCGAGATGCCGGGCAGCGCCGCCAGCCAGAAGAGCTGGTCGTTGGTGAAGGCGAAGCCCACCGCCGGCAGCTTGGCCACCACGACGGACCATACCATCCACACCGCGAAGGACAGCAGCAGGCAGGGAATGGAGATCCACAGGTTGCGCCGGGCGATGGCGCGCCCGCCGCCCTCCCAGAAGGCGCGGTCCTCCGGCCGCCAGTCCGTGAGCGCGCCCGTGGGCGCCAGCGCGCCCTGCTGGGCCGGGCCGTGCACCGGCTGCATCTCGGGCAGCTCGGGCAGGGCGCGGGGCGGCACGCCCTCTTCGGCCGCGCTGCGCTCCATCTGGCGGATGGAGACGTGCATCCAGGCGAGCGCGACGGCGACGATGGCGAGGATGAGCCAGAAGCAGCTCTGCCAGATGCCGGTGAGGTCGTTCAGCGCGCCGAAGGCGATGGGCAGCACGAAGCCGCCCAGCCCGCCCACCAGGCCGACCACGCCGCCCACGGCGCCGACGTGGCCGGGGTAGTAGATGGGGATGTGCTTGTACACGGCCGCCTTGCCCAAGCTCATGAAGAAGCCCAGCACGAAGATGGTCACCATGAACCCGCCCAGCCCCATGGACAGGCGGAAGGTGACGGGGCCGCCGATGCCGTCCATCACGTAGGTCGTGGGCGGGTAGGACAGCAGGAAGGCGCAGAGCACGGAGACGCCGAAGGTCCAGTACATGATGCGCCGCGCGCCGAACTTGTCGGACAGGTGCCCGCCATAGGCGCGGAATACCGAGGCGGGGATGGAGTAGGCCGCGCCCACCATGCCCGCCGTCGTGATGTCGAGCCCGTAGACGCCGATCAGGTAGCGCGGCAGCCACAGCGCCAGCGCCACGAAGCCGCCGAACACGAAGAAGTAGTACAGGCTGAACCGCCACACCTGGAGGTTCGCCAGCGGCTTCATCATCGCCGAGAGCGGCTCGGGCCGCACCCCCGCGGCCCGGCGCTGCGCCAGGCCCGGGTCGTCCTTCGTGAGCGCGAGGAACAGCACGGCGGTGATCGCCAGCGCCGCGGCCCAGAGCAGCGCCACCGTCTGCCACCCGTAGGCGACCATGATGGTGGGGGCGAGGAACTTCGTCACCGCGGCACCCACGTTGCCCGCGCCGAAGATGCCCAGCGCCGTGCCCTGCCTCTCCTTCGGGAACCACTTCGCCACGTAGGCCACGCCGACGGAGAAGGAGCCGCCGGCGATGCCCACGCCGAGTGCCGCGAGCAGGAAGGTCGGGTAGTCGTAGGCGAAGACCAGCAGCGCCGTCATCGCGGAGGCGGCGAACATCGTGAAGGCGAAGACGAGGCGCCCGCCATGCTGGTCCGCCCAGATGCCCAGGATGAGGCGGATCAGGCTGCCCGTGAGAATGGGCGTGCCGACCAGCAGGCCGAACTGCGTGTCCGACAGGCCCAGGTCGCGCTTGATCTGCACGCCGATGATGGCGAAGATCGTCCACACCGCGAAGCAGACCGTGAAGGCGAAGGTGGACATCCACAGCGCCCGCCCCTGCCCGTCGGGCGTGGGAAGGGCGGCGGCGGGGGCGGTGCTCGGCATGGCTCTTCCTCGCGCGGATGGGTCGTCCCGCCTCAGGCGCGGCGGGCCGTCACAGGAACAGGTACCAGACGGCGAAGGCCACGCCGGCCAGCGCCACGAAGGCCCACAGCCCAGGCCAGCCGCGATCCTCCTGATGCTGGACGGATGCGGTGTCGGCCGGCGCGGGGCTGGATGTCGTGGTGTCGTAGGTGTCGTCCCGGCGGCCCCGCAGCTCCTGGTTCAGGCCAGGGCCGGGCGGGGGGGTGTCAGGCATGCTCATCCGGGGGCTCCTTCGCGGCATCGGCCCTGCTCAGCTGCCAGTGCGTCATGCCCAGCAGGCAGACCGTGCCCGGGTCGTCGGTGTTCTTGAGGTGCGAGGACAGGGTCGCCCAGTCCTCCTCCGCGGCGAAGCGGTCGAAGTCGGCGATGGCCACGCGCACGAAGCCCGTCGCGTCCAGGCCCCAGCGCGCCGCCGCCTCATCCACCCGCGCCGCCATCTCCGGGTCGGCGGCGGCCAGCCAGCGCGCGAAGCCGCCGGAGGAGCGGCGCGCGGCGGCCAGCAGGTCGCCCAGCATGGGCATCAGCCGGCAGCCTCGATGGCGACGCCCTCGATCTCGGCCCGCGCCGCCAGCGCGGCGACGTAGCGCGTGGAAGCGACGGTCCAGCCACGCGCGGCCAGCATCTCGGCGATCTTGCCCCGCACCGCCTCCAGCGGCAGCACCTGCCCCTCGATGCGGCGGTGCAGGCGGATGACGTGCCAGCCGAAGCGCGAGCGCACCGGCTCGGCCAGCGTGCGGCCGCGCTCCAGCGCCTCGATCGCCGCCTGCACGAGCGCCACCAGCTCGCCCCGCCGCACCTGGCCGAGCGAGCCGTCCTGGCGCGCGGACGGGCAGGCCGAGAACTCCCGCGCCGCCTCCGCGAAGGCGCGCTGGTCGTCGCCCGCCTCCCCGGCGATGGCCCGCGCGCGGAACAGCGCCTCCTCCCAGGCCGCCTCGCCCTCCCCCTCGGGTTCGAGCAGGATGTGCGACACCTCGAACAGGTCGGGCGTGCGGAAGCGGTCGCGCCGGGCCTCGTAGAAGCGGCGGCACTCTTCCTCGTCCGGCAGGCCGGGGTCCACCTCCTGGTCCAGCAGGGCGGCGATCGTCGCGTCCTCGGCCGATTCCGTGCGGCCGGCCTCGTCGGGCTCCGGCTCGGCCTCCACGCCCAGGCGGCGGGCTTCCTGCAGCAGCAGCTCGCGCACGGCCAGCGCGCGGGCGGCCTCCGTCCAGGCCGTCTCGGCGTCGGGGGCAGGGTGGTGCTGGAGCTCGCGCGCGATCGCCTCC
>JALHNW010000174.1 GCA_022843345.1 Rubritepida sp.
CGCCCATCAGCCCCACTCCGCGCCGGAGGCCGCGCCGAGCAGGGCGGCGGCAAGCTGGCGGGCCTTCTCGGGCGACAGGAACGCCGCGGCGCTGGGCATGCCCATGCCGGGGCGCAGCGTCAGGCGCAGCGTGTCGGTGCCCGTGGCGACGGCGATGGAGCCGCCCGCCGGCAGGATGACCGCCACGCCGCCGCGCAGCGCCATCAGGTACTCGCGCTCGGCCGCGCTGGCCGTGCAGGGAGCGGGCATCACGCGGTCTCCTGCTGCGAGGCAGGGGCCGGGAAGATCGCTTCGATCAGCGCGATGGCCGCGCGGTAGGCCCGGCCGTGCTCGTTGTCCGCGTGCTCGGCCTGGACGGCAGCGGCAAATTCCACCAGCGGCGCGGGGCCAAAACAGCCGGTCTGCGCCATCACGCCCTTGTCCGTGGCGCAGGCGGTCAGCATCGCCGCACGCGAGCCGATCGGACCGATGTGCAGCACGGGGAGCGATCCGGCCAGGAAGGCATCGCCGCCAGCCTTGATGCCGATCTTGGCGCCCGCGAGGTTGGCGCGCGCGAGGTTGGCGTCCGCGAGGTAGGTGCGCGCGAGGTAGGCGCCCGCGAGGTAGGCGCCCGCGAGGTTGGCGCGCGCGAGGTTGGCGCGCGCGAGGTTGGCGTCCGCGAGGTTGGCGCGCGCGAGGTTGGCGTCCGCGAGGTTGGCGCCCGCGAGGTTGGCGTCCGCGAGGTAGGCGTCCGCGAGGTTGGCGCCCGCCTTTACCGCCGCCTCGACGCACAGGCGCAGGGAGCCGAACCGGCCCTCGAAGCGCACCGCGCCAGTAAACCGGCACTTGATCTGGAACAGCGGCAATTCCGCTTCCGTGCTGGTGATCGTCTCGCTCATCTGCCCCTCCGTGCCACCCGCCATGGCAGCGGGTGTGGGGGGATAGTAGCCACAGGCTACACGTTAGGGCAAGCGTCTTTGTGCCCGTTGGCTACACTTTTTCAATCGGGCTTGCGGAAGGTGTCCCCAGGCTCCTCGGCGGACTGCTCAAGGATGGTCAGCACGGCCTCGCGCACCTTGTCAGGGACCGTGCGGCTCAACAGCAGCATCCGCTCCTCGGCTTCCGATTCGGCCTTGATGCGACCGCGCGGCCGGTCTCCGTAGATGAGCTGATCCACATCCATGCCGAAATGCCGCGCCATCGCCACAAGCTTGTCTCTCCCCGGCTTTTTGGTGCCAGCCTCATACTGCGCGACCATCGCGCGGGCCACACCAACGCTCACCGCAAGGTCAATTTGGTTCTCTTTTCGTTCCCGGCGCAAGCTCTTTATGCGGCGGGCGATGGCGGCATAGTCGAGATCGGGTTCCATCCCGTCATCATCGAACGCCACATCAGCCCATGAGTGCCCGGAAGCTACAATAGGGCTTGCGCTGGTGTGTAGCCGTGGGCTACCTTTCCGCCCATGAGCGCAGTTGACCGGATGATCGAGCAGCTTGGGGGCGTCGCCGCTACGGCGCGCGCCTTCCGGGTCGCGCATACCAGCGTCCTTAAGTGGAAGCGACGCAAGGAACTTCCTGCGGAGCGCGTCTCTCATGCCGTGGCCCTCACTGGTTTGAAGCCGCAAGACCTGTCGCCGTCCGCAGCCAAGCTCGCCGCCGCCTTCCAGGGCGCTGCCTGATGGCCCGCATCGTGCAGCGCCGCCGCGCCCGTCGCCGGAGATAGCCCATGGCGGGGGGAGTTGATCGCAGCCCGGAAGCAGAAGCCGCGAGGCTCCAGCGCCGTCGTGCGCTGGCCGCGCAGGGGCTGACGTGCAAACAGGCCGCGGCGCGCGAGGGCGTCAAATACATCAGCATGCACAACTACGCCCGTGTGCGCGGCATCCGCTTCGTTTCGGGCGGCAAGCGCGGCCCGAGGCGCATCGAGATTGGCGCGGCCGAAGTCGCGCAGATCGCGGCGATCTACGCCGCCGGGGCGTCGCTGAACGAGACGGCAGAACGCGCGGGCTACAGCGTGCCGACCATCCGCCGGGCCTTCCGCGCCCACGGCGTGCCCATCTGCGCGCGGTTCACCCCGCGCGCGAGGACCTAAGCCATGCCACGGGGGGACAACACGATCCGGGATCAGGTCGCCGCGCTGGCGCTGGCCGGCCGCACGCGCGTCCAGATCGCCACGGCGCTCGGCATCGGCGAGACGCGCGTCAAGGCGGCGATGGAGCGCGCCCGCACGGCCGGGCTGCTGCCCGCCAGCGCGCGCACCGGCAAGCCGATGAAGGCGTGGACCACCAGCGATGACCGCATCGTGGCGCTCGCCATGCGCGGCGGGGCCAACTGCGCCGACGCCGCCCTGCTCGTGGATCGCCCCACGGGCAGCGTCGAGACGCGCGTGCGGGACTTCGGCGGGCGGGCGCTCTACATGGACGAGTTCGCGCCGATCCAGCCGCGCAAGCGCACGCCCGCGCCGCCCGCCGCGCCGGTCAAGCTGGATTGCTGGGGGCATGAGGCCCGCCGCCAGTCGCGCCGCCACATGTCGGATGCCGAGGCGCAGCGCGAGGGCGACGCCATGCGCGCGCGCTTCGAGGCGAGGGCCGCCGGGCGTTTGCCGCGCCCGGCGGGTAGTGCTCAGGTCAGTCAGTCGAGTGTCGCGCCCCATGCCCCGCAGCATGAGGAAGCGCCCCGATGAGTGCCAGCGTGCAGACTGCGCCGAAGGGCGCACCCACCGTCGCCGCCCTGCTGCGCGACGCCTACCCCCGACATGCCGCGAAGCTCGCCGCACGCGCCGCCGGCACCACGCCGGACACCGCGCGCGCCTGGGTCGCCGGCCGCAAGGCGCCGTCCGCCGACGTGATGCTGCGCATGGCCGACGCCTGCGACCGCTTCGCCACCGCACTGGAGAACTTCGTGGATGATCGTCGCGCTCGCCGCATGGCTGGCCCGGATGCTGCGCCGGCTGGAACGCCGGCTGCGGCCAAGGCCCTGACGTGACCCCGGGCGCGCTCATCTTCGCCGGGTGGCCGCTGCTGGCCGTGGCCTGCGGGCTGCTGCTCGGCGCCGTCATCGCCCATGGCCGGGGGCGCGACGAATGAGCGGCGCTTTCGACATCCTGCTGACGCTCCCGCCCACCGGCAACAAGCTATGGACGCCCGTCCGCACCCGCAGCGGCGCCGCCATGGTCAAGCGCGCCGCATCCGCCGACTGGGCCGCCGCCGCCGCCCGCGACGTGGCGCGCCAGGCACCCGTCACCATCGCCGGCCCGTTCCACGCCGCTATCATCCTTCCTGTCACCCGTGCCGATATCGACGGGCGCATCAAGCCCCTGCTCGACGCGCTCCAGGCCGGCGGCGCCATCGCCAACGACCGGCACTGCACCCGCCTCCTCGTGGAACTCGACGCCTCCCGGCAGGGCACGGCGCTCATCCACCTGACCCCCATTCCCCCGCAGCCGCACGCGCCGGCCCGGACCAAGGGACACGCGCGCAAGGAGCCCACTCCGTGACCAACCGCTGCACTCTGGCGCAGCTCCGCGACATGACCCCTGAGCAGGTGGATACCCTGCCCATCGGCCAGCTCGCGGCGCTGCTCGAAGATGCCGCCGACGCCAAGGCGCTGGCCAAGCATCTGGACGACATCCTCCACGCCTCCCTCGTCCGCCGCTACGCCGGGCCCGCCGCGGCCATGCGTCGCGAACAGGGCAAGGACACCGGCCGCGTCACCCTGGCTGAGGACGGCTACGTCATCCGCGCCGACCTACCGAAGAAGGTGGAGTGGGACGACGACAAGCTGGCCGAGGCCGAGGCCACCCTCGCTGCCATGGGCGAGCCGGTGCGCGAGTACATCCGCGTGAAGCGCATCGTCATGGAAGGTGCCTTCGAGAAGTGGCCCACTTCCCTGCGCGCCATCTTCACCCCGGCCCGCACCGTCGGCGCCGGCCGTCCGACCTTCACCGTCGAGCGCGCGAAGAAGGAGGCCGCGTGATGGCCATCTCCCTCGCATCCCTGAAGCGCCGCTCCGACCCCAAGCCGCCCCGCCTGATGTGCTACGGCACCGCCGGCATCGGCAAGACCACGCTCGGCACCGAAGCCCCCGCACCCGTCTTCCTCCAAACGGAAGACAGCGCGGTGGACGTGCCCACCTTCGGGCTGCTGCGCAGCTACGACCAGGTGATGGAGGCCGTCGCCTCCCTTTATGCCGAGCAGCACGACTTCCAGACCGTGGTGCTGGACAGCCTGGACTGGTTGGAGCCGCTGCTGTGGGCGGAAACCTGCCGCCTGAACAGTTGGGCGTCCATCGAGGCGCCCGGCTACGGCAAGGGCTACATCGCCGCCCTCGACCAGTGGCGCGCCCTGCTGGACGGGCTGAACGCGCTGCGCGACGAGCGCGGCATGGGCGTGATCCTGATCGCCCATTGCGAGATCAAGCGCTTCGACAGCCCGGAAACGGAGCCGTACGACCGGTATCAGATCAAACTCCAGCCCCGCGCCTCCGCGCTGGTGCAGGAGCACGTGGACGCGGTGCTGTTCGCCAATTACCGCGTCAGCACGGTGAAGACGGAACTGGGCTTCAACAAGAAGGCGGTGCGCGGCGTCTCCGGCGGCGACCGGCTGCTCCACACCAACGAGCGCCCGGCCTTCCTCGCCAAGAACCGCTTCGCTCTGCCCGACAGCATGCCGCTGTCCTGGCCGGCGCTCGCCGCCGCCATCCCCTTCTATGCCAACCAGGCGGCCCAGCCCGCCGCCGCGGAGTAACCCCCATGGCCGCACTTCCCGAAGCCTTCGACGCCAACGCCGTCGAGCCCTCCCAGCCGCGCGAAATCCTGCCCGCCGGCACCTACGTCGCGCAGATCATCGAAAGCGACGTGCAGCCGGCCAAGTCCGGCAACGGCATGGTGCTGTCCCTCACCTTCGAGGTGCTGGACGGCCCGCACGCCAACCGCAAGCTGTGGAGCAACCTCAACATCCTCCACAGCAACACCACCGCGCAGGAAATCGCCCAGCGCGACTTCTCGGCCATCTGCCACGCCGTCGGCCAGATGCACGTCACCGATACCGAGGCGCTGCACTTCAAGCCCCTCGCCCTCAAGGTCGAGGTGGAGCTGAAGGGGACCAAGGGCTCCAACGGCTACGAGGCCAAGAGCGACCGCAACGTGGTCAAGGGCTACACGCCCGCCGGCCACGCACCGGCCGCTCCCGCCCCACGCGCCGCGCCCCCGGCCGTCCAGCGGACCGCGCCGCCGGTGCAGCAGG
>JALHNW010000175.1 GCA_022843345.1 Rubritepida sp.
AGGATCGCCTGCGCCTGCTGGGAGGCCGTCATCTCCTGCGAGCGCGTCGCCCCGGGGCGCGGCCGCGGCAGCTCGCCCAGGCTGGGCGGCATGGACAGCGGCGCGCGCGTCGTCACCTGGAACTCGTCCGGCGCGTCGCGCGTCAGGCCCAGCGTGCGCGAGGTGTCCGGGCCGCAGGCGGCCAGCAGGAGCACGGGGAGGAGGACGGCGGCAGGCTTCATGGCGCTTCCTTGCGCTTTCCTTCGGGCCGAATCAAGGCATCGGCCACCAGCGCCAGCACGCCGAGCACGATGGCCGCGTCGGCCACGTTGAACACGTACCAGGACCAGTCCCACGCCCAGGCATGCAGGAAATCCACCACCGCGCCGAAGCGGAAGCGGTCAATCACATTGCCCACCGCCCCGCCGATCACCGCGCCCAGCGCCAGCGCCACCAGCCGCGTGTCCGCCCGCCACAGCCAGCGCAGCAGGAAGCCCGCCACCGCCATGGCCAGCACCGCGAGGATGACGTGGTTCCACGCCCCGTCCCCGCTGAACAGCCCGAAGGTGACGCCGCGGTTCCACACCATCGTCAGGTCCAGCCCGACGGGGCCGAGTTCCAGCAGCGGCACGCTGCGGACCTCCGGCAGCCGCACCACCTCCAGGATCCACCACTTGGACGCCTGGTCCGCCACCAGCAGCCCCAGCGCGAAGAGGAGGCCCGCCGCGCGCAGGCTCACGGCCGCACCACGGCTTCGCAGCGCAGGCACAGGCCATGGGCCGGCGAGACCTTGGGCAGCACCTTCCAGCAGCGTTCGCACTTGGTGCCGGGGGCCATCTCGAAACCAACAATCGTCGTAGGTGCGATAACGGGCTCTGTCCGGCGGTTGAGACGAACGTGCGAAACAATGCAGACCTCTGCCCACTCTTCCGCACTTAAGAGTGATTGCTCATCATCCATCAGTAACAGCGTTGGTGCAGCTTGCAGACTGGACCCGATGTTGCCGCTGCGGCGATGCACCTCCAGAACAGCAGTCACGTCGCCCCTTATGCTTCGCACCCGCGCCCACTTCGCCGCCAGCGCCTCGTCCTGCCATTCCGCGGGGATCGCCGGGAACAGCTCCAGGTGCACGCTCCGCGCCTCCTCGCCGAAGCGGGCGCGCCAGGCTTCCTCCGCCGTGAAGGGCAGCACGGGGGCCAGCCAGGTCGTCAGGCAGCGGTGCAGCTGGTCCAGCACCGTCCGCACCGCGCGGCGGCGCGGGCTGGAGGGCGCGTCGCAGTAGAGCGCGTCCTTGCGGATGTCGAACCAGAAGGCGCTGAGGTCGGTGGCGCAGAAATTGTGGATCTCCGGCACCACGCCCGACCAGTCGTGGCTCGCGACGGCGGCGCGGATGCGCGCATCCAGCTCGGCCAGGCGGTGCAGCACCCAGCGCTCCAGCTCCGGCATCTGGGCCACCGGCACGCGCTCCGCCTCGTCGAATCCGTGCAGCCCGCCCAGCACCCAGCGCAGCGAGTTGCGCAGCCGGCGGTACAGCTCCGCCTGCTGCTCCAGGATCGTCTTGCCGATCCGCAGATCCTCGTTGGTGTCGCTGTTCATCACCCACAGGCGCAGGATGTCAGCGCCGTATTTCTCGATCACCTCCTGCGGCGCGGTGACGTTGCCGAGCGACTTGCTCATCTTCCGCCCGCCCTCGTCCAGCACGAAGCCGTGCGTCAGCACCGCCTTGAACGGTGCCACGCCCCGCGTGCCCACCGCCTCCAGCAGCGAGGACTGGAACCAGCCGCGATGCTGGTCCGATCCTTCGAGGTAGAGGTCCGCCGGCCATGGCATCCCGCGCGCCTCCAGCACGAAGGCGTGGGTCGAGCCGCTTTCGAACCACACGTCCACGATGTCCCTCACCTGCTCGTAGTCGGCGGCGTCGCGGCCCTCGCCCAGGAAGCGCTGCGCCGCGCCCGGCCGGTACCAGGCATCCGCGCCCTCCTCGCGGAAGGCGTCCACGATGCGCGCCATCACGGTTTCGTCGCGCAGCACCTCGCCGCTCGCCTTCTCCACGAACACCGCGATCGGCACGCCCCAGGCGCGCTGGCGGCTGATGCACCAGTCGGGCCGCGTGGCGACCATGCCGTTGATGCGGTTGCGCCCCGCCTCGGGGATGAAGCGCGTCTCCGCGATCGCCTGCATCGCCTTGGCGCGGATGCCGTGCGCGCCATCCATGGCGATGAACCATTGCGGCGTGGCGCGGAAGATCACCGGCTTCTTCGAGCGCCAGGAATGCGGGTAGCTGTGCGTCAGCGAGCCCTTGGCGGCCAGCGTGCCGGCCGCCTCGCAGGTGGCCCAGACCCGCTCATGCGCCTTGAAGACGTGCAGGCCGGCGAAGCCCGTCATCTTCGCGGCATAGGTGCCGTCGTCGTTCAGGCTCTCGATGGCCGGGATGCCGTGCGCGCGGCACAGGGCGAAGTCGTCCTCGCCATGGTCGGGCGCCATGTGGACGATGCCGGTGCCGGCATCCTCCGTCACGAACTCGCCGGCCAGGACGGGGCGCAGCGTGTCGTAGAGGTCGCCCTCGGGAAACTGGCCCGCGAAGGGGTGGCGCGTGGCGGCCCCCACCAGCTCCGCGCCCTTCAGCACGCGCACGACGTGGTGCGCGCCCAGGCCGGTCTGCGCCGCGAAGTCGGGCAGCAGCTTCAGCGCCACCACCAGCGCCTCGCCCGCCCGGAACAGGCCGTGGGTGTCGTTGACGTGGACCAGCGCGTAGTCCAGCTCCGGGTTCACCGCCAAGGCGCGGTTGGCCGGGATGGTCCAGGGCGTCGTCGTCCAGATCACCAGCGAGGCACCCGCCAGCGCGCCTTCCGCCACGCGGAAGCGCGCCCACAAGGTGGGCGAGACGTGGTCGTGGTACTCGATCTCCGCCTCGGCCAGGGCGGTCTTCTCCACCGGGCTCCACATCACCGGGCGCAGGCCGCGGTACAGCGCGCCGTTCAGCAGGAAGCGGCCGATCTCCGCCGCGATCACCGCCTCGGAGGGGAAGTCCATGGTGGCGTAGCGCGCGGCGAAGTCGCCCTCCACGCCCAGGCGGCGGAACTCCTTCGCCTGGAAGTCCAGCCACTTCTGGGCGTAGGCGCGGCACTCGGCGCGGAACTCCAGCACCGGCACCGCATCCTTGCTGGTCTTGCGGGCGCGGTACTCCTCCTCGACCTTCCACTCGATCGGCAGGCCGTGGCAGTCCCAGCCGGGGATGTAGTGCGCGTCGAAGCCGGCCATCTGCGCGGCGCGGTTGATCACGTCCTTCAGGATCTTGTTCAGCGCGTGGCCAATGTGCAGCGGGCCGTTGGCGTAGGGCGGGCCGTCATGCAGCACGAAGGGCGGGCGGCCCTTGGCCTGCGCGCGCAGCGCCGCACCCAGCCCCTCGGCATCCCAGCGCGCCAGGGTGGCGGGCTCGCGCTTCGCCAGCTCGGCGCGCAGCGGAAACGGCGTCTTGGGCAGGAAGACCGTGGGCCGGTAGTCCCGGGCGGGCATGTCGTTCATCGGATGGGGTGCGTCCGTGTGGCCGCGCGCGGCGCGGCGGGTGGCATGGGCGAGGGGCGTCGTTCCCGGCCCTCAGGCGAGGACCGGGCCGGGAATTCGGTGCTGGGGGCCCAGGCGCATGCGGGAAGGATATGCGGAGCGGCGGCGGTGCGGTCAAGCGAGGCGCTGCCACCGCGCCCGCCCGCCGGGCGTTGCGCCCGCAAGGCCTGCCACGATCCGTTCACCGCATGGCCCAGCATTGCCACAATCGCCTGCCACATTGCGCCAGCCGCAACCCGGACGCCCGACATGCCCCAGACCATCGCCCTCGTGGATGACGACCGCAACATCCTCACCTCCGTCTCCATGACGCTGGAGCAGGAGGGCTACCTGGTCCGCACCTACACGGACGGGGAAAGCGCGCTCCAGGGCCTGATGAGCAAGCCCGCCGACCTCGCCGTGCTCGACGTGAAGATGCCGCGCATGGACGGCATGGAGCTGCTCCAGCGGCTGCGCGCGCGCTCGGCCATGCCGGTGATCTTTCTCACCAGCAAGGACGAGGAGGTGGACGAGGTGATGGGCCTGCGCCTGGGCGCGGACGACTACATCACCAAGCCCTTCTCCCAGCGCCTGCTGCTGGAGCGCATCCGCGCCCTGCTGCGCCGCAACGAGGCGACGCGGGCCGAGGCGTCGGGCGCCATTCCCGGCGGGCTGCTGGTGCGCGGCGACCTGGTGCTGGACGAGACCAAGCACTCCTGCACCTGGAAGGGCAAGCCGGTGCAGCTCACCGTCACCGAGTTCTTGCTGGTGAAGACCCTGGCCCTGCGCCCCGGCCTGGTGAAGAACCGCGACCAGCTGATCGACAGCGCCTATGGCGAGAACATCTACGTGGACGACCGCACGATCGACAGCCACGTGAAGCGGGTGCGCAAGAAGTTCCGCGCCACCGACGAGGAATTCGCGCAGATCGAGACGCTCTACGGCATCGGCTACCGCTACAAGGAGCAATGACCCCACGCCACTTTCCCGCCGGCGCTTCGCTTGGCGGGAAAGCGCCGCGGGGGCCCCGGGTGTCCCCACCACGTCGCTGCGCGACGCGGCGGGGGCCCCGCTCGCAGGTGCGCGGGCGGCGTTTCGCGCGCCTGATCCTGGATGCGGCCACGCGGCTTCGCGCGTGCCGGGCCGGCACCATCCTGCCGGTCCGTCTCCGCGCCAGGGCGAAGTCCCGGCGCGACCGGAGGGCGCGGGCCGTCGTTGGCGGGTGGCGCGGCTACATCGCCTTGATGGGGCGCTGCGCGTGGCTGTCCGCCGGCACGCCGCGGGCGAGCGACATGTGGGAATGCACCGCCACCCAGGCCTCGCCGCCCTCGGCGTTCGGCACCAGCGCCAGCGTCGTGCGGCCGGGGCGGGGGAAGGGGGTGCCGTCGGGGTGGTAGCCCGTGCTCTCGAAGGGCGCGATCGCCACGGCCAGGGTGCCGTCGGCGCTGGCCAGCACGCGGGCCTCCTCCAGCCGGAAGCGGAAGCCGCTGGTGCGCGGCCAGACGCTGTCCCATTGCCGGTCCCGGAACGGCTCCAGCCCCTCCACCACCGCCTGCACCGTGCCGAAGGCCAGGATGCGCGGGTGCCAGAACGGGTAGGCGGCGCGGTAGTCCACCTCGCGCACGCAGGCGCTGAAGCGGTCCAGCCAGTCCAGGATGGCGGCGCGGACCGGCGCGGGGGCCTCGGGCAGGGG